>QMSS01000110.1 GCA_003649715.1 Thermoplasmata archaeon | reverse complement strand
CACCCCACGTATCATCTGTTTTTCCACTCGTTAAAGGAGCGAAAAAGATCAATACAGGTAAATTCGATCTAGAGATACTAGGTGAGGGTATTAGGTACGGTTCCAAAGCTCCACAAGGAATTGGTACCTACGAAAGAAGGATATACGTTGAAGGATTTGAAGACATTGAGGCTGGAGGAAAAACTTACAGATGCGCAAGAGTAAAGTACTACATGAAGCATTCCATAATTTTTCTTTCTCCATATGATAACGAAGACTGGGGCAAGACAGAATGGATAGAAGAAGGATATCACTGGTACTCGGATATTGGATTGGTGAAAAAGGAGGTCACTATAAAAACATACTGGTGGGGCGAACTGGAGAAAACAGATAAGGTATCAATAACTCTCACTGGGGTTACAATGCCTTAAACTTTCCATTTTTTCTTTTGCCGATATTTTAAAAAGTATACTACTTTTTTTATAGATTTTTGCTAATAAACACGATTTATTCACTTACCTACTTACTGATAATTTCTAAAAGTTCAAGATCGGATAACTCATTGTTGTCCCCTTGCTGTATAGCCTCAAGAAGCTCTGCATCTGAAATTACTGCATTTATAGCAGGAGAAAAAACACTTAAAATCACACCAAAAATGACCAGAGTCACTAAGATTTTTCTTTTCATTTTTATTCATATGCCCATTGACTAATTATTTCTAAAAGTTCAAGATCAGATAATTCACTATTGGTCCATTGAACTATGGCCTGAAGGAGTTCAAGATCGGAAATATCACCCTGTTCCACATTAAGAATTATGGGGACACTAATTGAATTCATACTACTTGTAAGTATAATATTACCAACATAATTACCTGACTTTGTGTTCTTGGGAATATGTATTATTCCATAAAACACATATGATCCATTTGCCGGAATCGTATATATACTCGGACTTGCTATTACATTCTCTGATCTTATGGTATCTCCATAGTCATTTATTAGATCTGTTGTAGAAACCATTATTATCTCATTGCTTGTCGAAGTTGAACTAACAGTAAATGCTGAAATAGTATTCTCTCCCGGAGTTATTGTTCCGGCATTCCACGATGTCAAATCAACTGAAATAGACTCCTCGGGTGTGTCAGAAACATATAGAGATTTTTTTATTTTCCTAGTAAACATTTCCTGACTCAGAATACCTGATGCATGAATAGTTACAGTATAGTTTCCAGATACCCTTGTATTCGTGTAATAGTTCGCATAAATGCCATCTAATGCTATGTTGTCATCGTGCGTTCCATCGTCGTATAATGGAAGATGTTCTTTGATTCCATCAGGATTTTCAATAATGGCCACAACCTCAGCTTCCTGTATTGGCTCCCCTGCTTTTGACAAAGACGTAATAATCTGTATAGGCTCGTTTAATGAATATTGATCTTTATTCGTGTAGATATGGATTGTCAGATTTGTTTTTGCTGTTATCATTGCCGTATATTCTTCTAGTTTGGCAATCTCTTTTCCATATATCCTCATCGTCCACTCACCGGGCATAGGATGCTTTATTTTATAGATCTCATAACTGGTGCCGATTATATATTTTACATTTGGGTCTGTTGCCGCAACTTCAGGATTAATTTCACTACCATCTGGACGTAATAGTGTCAAATCTAAGTCACTGCCACTCCAGCTTATAGAAAAGTTAGCCGTTGAGATACTGGAATCTATCACAGTTTTTTGTTCGTTTGTTTCACTTTCTTTTATCTCTCCATTTTCAGAATTTGTAATTGATTCCCCCATCATCAATGCTTTTATTGATGTATAGAGCGATCCTAGCTCGGAAGCACTCGGTGCATATAGATAATTTCCGCTTGTTATAGAAGCAATTTCTCGAAGCAAGGCATGGTTGACATTTCCAAGCCCAATTGTATAAATTTTTATATTGCTTTCTTTAGCTCTGTTCGCTTCTTGGATAGGATCAACTCCCATGTTCCACATACCATCGGTAAATAAAATTATAACAGGAGTAGCAAAAGCCCCGCGATTACTCAATTCCCAAATTGCCTCACGGAGACCATCACCTAATGCTGTTCCGCCACTAGAATTTAGAGAATCTATAGCAGATTCCATAGAATCTCTATTTTTTTCTGTCTCAAGTGGTGTGAGAGCTCTATCCAACGAAGCATCATCTGCAAATGAAACCAAGCCAATCTGATCTTGATCTTCCATTTGGCTAAGTAAATACCTGACATCATCTTTAGCTTTTTCTATCCTGATAGGTGGCATTTCAACTACTAATGAATACCTTCCACCAGAACTTCCCCTTGCATACACCTCCCATGTCCCAATTTCTATATCACTCCTCTGATATATCCCGATAAATTCAGCGTTATTATACTTGATATATGTGTCGTTTACATAATCGATCGAGTGGGAATTTGTATAATCATAGCCATACCATGTTCCAGAAGGACTTTTTATTCGTAAATATGATTCTTCACCTTCATATTGCGTCTCTAAAACAATATCAAAAGTATCAACTGAAGAATCAATATCAAAAGTATCAATTTTAGTCCATTCAGAACTTAATAGCCCCTTACTATTATGAATTAGTTTTCCGTACCATGCCATGCTGCCCGATCGGTCTATTACGGGTATAACGGCTACGTTTTTGGTGTAGTGTATGGCATCTAATTCAATGTCGGAATCTGATACTCCACCAATAGTAGCATTGATGTTAAGGTCGTACGATCCTTCGTCATGTTTTGGTGGTGTTATCTTTAAGTAGTAATTTCCATCGAAATCAGTGCGATATATCTGGAAATCGGCTAGTTTTTCGCCAATTTTGACATTGAATGTGATAGGAAAAAGACGATATTTTGGGTCTAGCCCAGTAGACACCTTAGCATTAAATTCCACAGGGGCATTTGGGTCGCCAACAATTGCTGGAGCTGACGTTGTGGGAGATACCATATCAAAATTAATGGGAAGACCTTCTGACCCAAGAGATACCATAATTGTATCGAAGTAGAAAATACATGAACGCTTAAGACTTAGAAATATATTCCCCCCTGCCAATCTCGGACTATCTATGCAAATCCCTTCAACACACAGGCCATTAGGATCTAAAATTTCTATATCCTTTTCCCAGAAGGTTTTTCCAGTAGCAATATCTAAACACAGCAATTTTTTCTTTGAGTAGACAAGTACCTTGTTATCGGCAGTCGCTGTTACTTTGTTATTCGGTTCAGGTTCCCGATCTACTTCAAATTCCCACTTCTTACTACCATCATTTCTATCTATACAAAGGATTCTCGGTACTTCTGAAGAGAGCAATGGGGGATGATAGTAGACGAGAAGTTTATTGCCATTAGTTAATGTTGGGGCGTAAAAATAGCCAGAGGCAGGTTTTTTTGGATATTTCCAAATTTCATTTCCAGTCTCTTGATCCAGACAATATAGTTGATACTTAGCACCTATATAAATACTCTCGTTATCTACCGCCGGCGAAGTCAATTCAGAGCCAATTTTACATGGAGGCCATATCTCCTTTTTCGTATCGGTATCTATACAGTAGAGATAACCATTTTTAGAAGTAAAAAATACTTTATCGTCGATTACAGCCGGCTGACCCCTTACGTGGTCATGAATATCCTTACTTATTTTGTATTTCCAAATTTCCTCGCCATTTTTAGCGTTCAAACAGTATAGATATTTTCGTTCATTCCCCCCATCAATAAAAATTTTATTATTAACAATTGTTATTCCGTGTGGAGAACTAATATCAATATCTTTGATGTTAGACCATTTTACCTTTCCATTGTTAATATCCAAGCAGAAAACCCCTGAAGGCCAGAAAATATTGTCATGGCCACCCGAGCCCACAAACACTCTGTCTGAGTTAGCTGTTAAGACAATGTCACAAGCCGGAAACGTTTTCTGCCAAATAATATTACAATTATCCATATCCATACAGTATACATTCCAAATTGTGGGCGGTGGAGGTAAAGACGGTAGCGTTGGCACACCAAGTAAGTCTAAGAGCCATCCCAGTAGTACAGACCAATGTTCTGAAGGAATACCCTCTACTGCCACGATTATTTTATCCCCTGCAATTAAAGGTGGAGAAATCCCTAGTTTTAACATAAAAGCATTATCATCAAAGTTATTTACCCATTTTAGATAAACTTTCTCAGGTACAAATGATTCTGATAAACGACTATTTTTTTCGTCATGATTAAATGCAGTCCACCCAATTTGAGGAGATGCTTCAATTTCTGTAAAATTTATAGAAATTATATTTAAAAATCCAAGGCTACTTATTAAAACACCGACTGTGATCAAACACAAAAGCTTTCTCCTCATTTTTCATCATCTCCTTTTAATTCTAACCAGTCGCCCATTTTCTAATAATTCCTAATAATTCAAGATCTGAAATCTCATCATTAGTCCATAGGACTATTGCTCGGAGAAGTTCGAGATCGGAGATCTTCTCTATCTCTGGTGGTATTGCCGTTGATGGTGGAGTCGTTGGAGTTATTGTGGGAGGAATAAGTGTTTCTGGTAAGGATGTAGTAGGTGATGGTGTAGTGGGAGCTGCTGTCGTTGGTGGTAGTGTAGTAGTGGGGGTAGGAGTTTCCGTTCTCAACTTTTCTTCGCATTCAGAGATCTTTTCCCTACATTCTGAAGCTTTTTTAGTATCACCCTCTTGCTCATACGCTTCTTTGGCCTTTTCGTAATAGTTCTTTGCAGATTCATAGTCCCCTTGAGTAAAATATAAGTTGGCTTGGGAAACATAAGCCTCACTTTCATTTTCTACAAATGATGTTATTTCTCCCTTATGTTCTGCTTCTTTTACAAAAAATGCGGGATTAACATTTACAAATACTGGCACGAAACGATCTTTGTAGTAACAAAATTCCATCCTTGCAAAAGTTCCCAAGTATTTGGCTTCAGTTCCAGCTATCATAGTTTGTTCTTCTCTACCTTCTTGATAATCTACGTTATATTCTACCCAAGAATTGTATTTTTTTATAATGTTACCATTTACATCTCTAACTTCAAAAACGGGTGTAACGACAGTTTTTAGAGCTTCATCATAATAAATTTTAGTTTCTATTTCTTCTAAGATAATGAGACCAAAATTTGCCAGTATCCCCACTTTG
>QMSS01000109.1 GCA_003649715.1 Thermoplasmata archaeon | reverse complement strand
GCTTCTGAAAGATTTAAATTCTTGATAATCTTTCTTAAGCTAACCCTCCTAGTTTTTTTCATTTGTGCATCCCAGCAAAATGAAAAGCTGGGAGGGTGTAATTAATTTTTCAACAGCCTATTTGTTTTCATCCTAAATCTGAAAAACATTTCCTCCTCCATTTTGTTTGTATATCTTCTTCTGGATGATCTCTCTGATGATAGAAAAAGGAGATAAAATGTTATATTTTTGACTCTATCTGGATACTATAGTGTTTTTACATATGTAAGTAGAGAAAAACCTGCGAATGATCTTTTGATAAGCTGTCCAGCTATTGATCTAGGTAGCAGCCATGTGGTATATCCAACGAATCCAAGACAAAGTACACTATGTGTGCCATTGTATCCTCTATGGGATATCTTAGAGAAAAGACCAATTGTGGTATTAGCATTGGTATCATGAGCATATCTGCAGTATATCATAGATCCTGCTTTTCTAGATATCATTCTGATCAGCATAGCATGCCATATCTGGATAAAAGGTATTTTTAGCATCTGTAGAGATATCCATATCAACCATTTTATTCTTGGAGGAGAGATTTTGATGTGAATACCTTTTCCCTCTGACTTCAAAAATTTACACCAGTAAACCGGTATTTTTTTGCTAGGATACGTGTTGAGTTGAATCATATTAACTGATGCTCTCGTGGTGTTGACATATGTTTGTATTTCTCTGTCCTGCTCTAGCAGTTCAACGCATTTATCTGTGAGTACATCCTCGAGAGCTCTGTCTCGTGTTTCCTCAGGTGTTAGTACTATTTGAACAGGGGATACACTGCCATCTGGGCCATATCTATATAGTGTTATGGTGTTTGTCTCTACATTATTTGTGTCATCAACATCTATAGTAGTCTCAGAAACAGAGTTAGTATCTTTTTCAGAATAACTCTCTCTTTGTAGGGAAAAAGCGATTACAGATGATGATAAACCAGTAGATAAAAACAATAAAGCTATTAAGACTACCCATATCTTTTTCATAGTGTTAATCTCCAGACAAACAATCCTTTTTCTACTAATCACACTCCAACCATTAATTATGATATTGTTAATATAAATATTTTTCTATTACTAAAATATTGTGGAGCAAGTTTTTTATGAACGCCACCTGTAACCACATTTCGTACAGGTATAAAAACTAGTTTCAGGCTCATCACTACCTCTCATCTGACGAAGAACCCATGTCGCCTCATTATGCCCACATTTTGGACAACCTATACGTATCTTTGGTAAAACATCAGTCTTTCCTTCCAGCACTGGCACCTCTTTTTTACGCTGCTTAGAAACAACAATGGTACTACCATCTTTCTTCTTCTTATAACCACACTTGTTGCAGATAAAAAAATCATTTTTCGGAAACATCAATGACTTACATTTTGGACAAAACATAGACCCAGACTCAACTCCTCTTCCCCTCTAAAAACTCTTTTATTATCCGGTTATGATCAAACGACAAACAAGGTAGTTTTTTAACATCAAAAAACTGCGCATCAGAAGCATCATCACCCCCCTTCAATCTACCATCTATGATCTCCAGGCTATACACAATGGATATCGTATGGCCCCTTGGATCTCTGTTAGGATCAGAGTAAACACCAGCGAGATCCCTTATCCTTGTCTTCAAACCAGTTTCTTCATAAACCTCTCTAACAACTGCATCCTCTGTTGTCTCACCATATTCCACAAAACCACCAGGCAACGCCCATCTACCCTTAAATGGTTGTCTATTACGTCTAATAAGAAGAATTTTTCCATTATTAAGTATAATACCATCAACTGTTACACGTGGAATCTTAAAGCTCATAATAGAATAAAATGTAAAATACTGTTTTTCATATTTTAACATTTCACTCTAAAAAAATATGGGGAATATAAAGTTGCTTGTCAACTCTTCTCTCCCTTTTTAGTCTATCATTGACTGCCAAAAAGATATCAACTCTTTTTCAAGCTCTGATTTCCATAAGAGAAACTCAGAATTATCCTCATCTACCAAATGACGATGTATCTCTATATTCTGCATCCCACATACTCTCTTCATGCTTCTTTCATCCCCCTAGTGATCTTATAATTAATGTATGAGAAAATAGGTTTATGTATCTTTTTAGCAGCTGAATACGTAGGTATATATGTAGAGCATCATTTTTCCTTCTTATAAACCACCGAAATTTCTCTTACATACTTTTTCCAAATTTTTTTTTACTAAAAATAAATTGCACATCTGAGATTCCTTAGAGTAGAAAGTGGATACAAAAAAATTTGTTCAGTAACAGAAGAGAAAAAAACTCCTAATTTGGTTTTTTTCTGTTTCTGAAAAATTTGTAAAGATTTAAATGATAAAAAAACTATACCCTCTGTCAAGGCGGGACGGGATGCCAAATTAAGGAGGAATATAAAGAGGATATACTCAGTATATGTATAATCTCAGTTATCATTCTACTTATGCTTCTGATAAATGTTACAGGAAGCATCTAGCCCAACTGGATTCATGATTGACATTTGTGGTACATAGCTTGCCACAGAACATTGAATAAATAACAAATATTTTTTTAATATCCGAAAAATATTTCTACTTTATCTACTCGGTCTACACCCTTTAGCGATCTGAGCATTCCCACTATCGTGTTTTTGATAAAAACAGATGGAAAATCACCTAGTGGAATTGTTTTCCCATTTACCCTTATAATGATTGTCTTGTCATTAGCGGATTGCTTTATTTTGGTTATCTCTCTTTTTATTATCTCAATGATTTCCTCAAAATTGTCTTTATAAATACCAACTGTGTTGTCTCTTCTCTCAGCATCTCCAATCTGTATCTTGGGGATAGATGGGTCCCTTGCCCCTTCAACAAGTATGACATCATATTGTCCAAGTTTTGCTATATCCCATATGATTCTCCGCTCATCTCTTCTTTCTCTAACAATATAGCTGGTTTCAATAGGTGATGATAATGCCACCAGCTCTGCACCAGCCTGACTATGTCTCCATGTATCCTTTCCTCTACCATCAAGACTGACCTCCTTGTCTGTTATCTTTATTGTTGCCACCTTGTATCCACCGTTTGTGAGTCTATAAATCAATTTTGTGATGAGCAAGGTCTTTCCAGCATCTGATTTACCATAGAATCCAACAACTGCAGGTGTTTTCACTACTAGCCCCCATTTTTTTGAATGAGGAAGGGTTTAAAAATACTATGTCTTTCTATAGTTTTTGCTAACGATTAAACCCATATGTTTGTTAGGGTGGTGGTTGTATTTGGTATTGACATCTATCAACCCATCTACAGGTAAGGTTATCGCCACTATAGATGAATGGAATAAGGAGAGAATCGACAGGCAGATAGATAGAAGCATGAAGGCTTTTCTACTCTGGATGGAGATGGACTATTCTGAGAGATCTGTTTTTTTGAAAAAAACAGCTCAAGTGCTTAGAAATAACAAAAAAAGATATGCATCCCTGATCACACAAGAGATGGGAAAACCTATAGTACAGGCTGAGTTAGAGGTTGAGAAATGTGCATGGGTATGTGAGTATTATGCTGAAAATGGGATGAAAATGCTCATGGAAGAACATGTTAAGACAGATGCAAGCAGCAGCTACATAAGGTTTTCTCCTCTTGGCATTATTCTTGCTGTCATGCCCTGGAATTTTCCCTTCTGGCAGGTATTTAGATGTGCTGCACCTGCTCTCATGGCCGGCAATGTTATTCTGCTGAAACATTCATCTAATGTTCCACAGTGTGCAATTGCGATAGAAGAAGTATTCAAAGAAGCAGGTACTCCAGATAATGTATTCAGCTCAGCACTAGTTGGATCTCAAGGTGTTGAAAGAATCATACAAAGCCCCTGTGTTGCAGCAGTGACATTTACTGGCAGCACTGTTGCCGGTAAAATTGTTGCAGAAAAAGCTGGTAGATATCTCAAAAAAACAGTTCTCGAGCTCGGTGGAAATGATCCATTTATAGTATTAGGAGATGTAGATGTAGAAGATGTAGTAAAACATGCAGTCGAAGCTCGTATGATAAACAATGGGCAGAGCTGTATAGCAGCTAAGAGATTCGTAGTGGAAGACAATATTTTTGAAGAGTTTCAAAAAAAGTTTTCAGAACAGATAAAACAGCTAACCGTGGGAGACCCGATGGATAGAAAAACTGATATTGGACCATTAGCTAGGGAGGATATACTAAGACAACTAGAGTATCAAGTACAAAAATCAGTTGCCCAGGGAGCCACAGTTGTAGCCCGCAAAAATCATATGAAAAAAAAGGGATACTACTATCCCCCCATTCTGATGTCAAATATAAAAAAAGGTATGCCGGTATATGATGAGGAGACCTTCGGACCAGTAGCACCACTAATAAAGGCTAATGACGAAAAAGAGATTATAGACATAGCAAACGACACCTCCTATGGACTGGGGGCAAGTATATGGACAAATGATGATGAGAAAGCAGAGGCTCTCTCTAAACAGATACAGGCGGGGATGGTGTTCATAAATGAGATTGTTAAATCAGATCCCCGGCTACCATTTGGAGGGATCAAGGAATCCGGCTATGGACGAGAGTTATCACAGTACGGCATCAAAGAATTTGTAAATATCCAGACAGTATGGAAAAAATAAAAAAACAGGTTCTCAAAAAAACTTAGTCTTGCCCCTCCACCACTTTTTTTGTTTTATCAAAAACATTTTAGAAAATTAACAGAAACTAACAAAAACATCCTCATCTATTCTACTCTACTTAACTTCTCAAAAATGGAGGATGCCGGATTTTTGGTCATATGCGGAACTTAGCCTACATCTCACTCTTCATCTCAATAACATCTGTCTCCTTCGCTGCCATATTTATATAGTCTCATGCGGAGCCCCTCCTCTTATCTATAGCTCTATACAGGTTATTGTTTACAACAGTACTCCTAATACCTATCATACTATTATCTAAAAAAGTCAGGAATGAACTAATGCAACTTCCAAGTTCCACATTACTTACAATGACCAGTATAGGCATTGTTCTAGCTGCACATTTCGCATTATGGATAACATCGCTCACCAAAACATCTATTGCCAGCTCCGTGATACTTGTAACAGCACATCCAATCCTAGTAGCACCAATCTCTCAT
>QMSS01000108.1 GCA_003649715.1 Thermoplasmata archaeon | reverse complement strand
CTGCTTCTGAAAGATTTAAATTCTTGATAATCTTTCTTAAGCTAACCCTCCTAGTTTTTTTCATTTGTGCATCCCAGCAAAATGAAAAGCTGGGAGGGTGTAATTAATTTTTCAACAGCCTAAGTTAAGGCATTAAAAAGATATGGAGATGAGATCCATATACAGTTCCTGTTTAAGATAGATGGTTTGTGACAATCTTACATCTCTGTTGTTAATTTCATTCTAAAAAATCATTCAATCTTTTATTTCTATTTTTTTCTAAAAACCTATAGACTGTTTTCCATGAATGCCTGACATGTGGCGGTAGTTCTCCAAATGTTTCAACCCATGTTTTTATAAAGTGCTGTGTTATTGGATCCGCAGGGTAGCCGCTGCCCAGTGGTACATGTATTTCTTTTTCTAATTTTTCTGCGATCTTATGGATTTCCTCATCTCTTATGGTTTTTGCTAGTATTGAGGCTGCTCCGACAATGGGATATATAATATCTGCTTTATGTTTTGAAATAATAGTTATTTTGAATGATAGTTTTGAAGAAATGTTTTTTCCGAAGCGTTTTTCGTCGACATCTGCAGAGTCGACATAGCATATATCTGGTTTGAGTCTTTCTATAACTCGGCTAAATGCGTTTATTTCTATCTCATTTAGTGTCATGACTCTTCTCATATTATCAATATCCGATGCGGAGATGACCATGGTTTCATAGTCAACTGCTGTTTCTCTTATTTTTTTAGCTAGATATTCTCGTTTTTTTGGTGTACATTTTTTAGAATCACGTACATTTATCTCTACTAGGCTTTTGTCATTTTCAAAAACTACTCCTGCAACTACAAGAGGGCCGATAACAGGCCCGCGTCCTGCTTCGTCAACTCCGCAAATCATTTTTTATATTCCCTTCTATATTTGGTTATCGTTGGTTTCATAGAAAGATGTTGCGGAAGAAAGAAGTATTATATGGGATTAGGGATAAGTATGGGAAGCTATTTTTTTGTGGGTTGAGGATGATTGTTTAAGCCGCCGTAGCTTAGATTGGTAGAGCGGCTGACTCGTAATCAGCAGGTCGGGGGTTCGAACCCCCCCGGCGGCTTAATAACTGTTTGTATTTCCAATCCAAATCCATAAAAATATAAATTATAAAAATTGATAGATGTTTTATTTTTTCTTGGCATTTTTTATTGTAAACTAATGGGAAATGTTTTTCCTGATTTTTTCTTTAAACTCTAGTAGGTTATGTACAATGAATTCCCCATGTGTTGTTTTTTTCCTGTCAAGATAGTATGACGTTATGCCTATCCTCTTTGGGATGTGATAATCAAATTCTATGTGGTCACCTATATGTATCATTTCATCTGGGTTGATTTCTAGTTTGTTGCAGATCATTGAGTAGAATGATGTTAATTTTTTTACTTTGTTGAAATCTGATGTTGATGAAAAGATGTGTGTAAAAAATTTTTTGATATGTGCTTCTTTTAGCTCTATTTCGATGAACTCTCTTTTAGCATTTGATGCAATTATCAGATTATATTTTTTTCTTAGTTCTTCTAGAGTGGGTGTTGTGTCTGGATATTTTTCGATGGCATATCTGTAGTGGTTTAGCAGTTTTTTCCAGTCATGTTTAAGGTTAAAATGTTTGAACCAGAATTTGAGGTCATACCATTCCGGTTTGTTTTCACCTATTTCGTTGTATTCTTTTTTCAGATATTGTTTTGCTTTTTCTATACTGATGTTTTTTTCTTCTGCATATATTTTTGGTAATCCTTCAAGCCATACTAGATCAGCAAATGTTTTTTTCACTAGTGTGCCATCCAGGTCGAAGGAAATCACCTTGATTTTTATTTCTGCTGTTTTGTTCATATTTTGCTTTTGTTAATGAAGGTTCTTTGCTCTTTTTGTTTTTCCCCGATTTTTCTTTTTTTGTGTCAATAACTCATTTTTTTAGTATTTTTTCGATTCTTTCCTTTAGATCGTTTATGTCAAAGGGTTTTACTACATAATCCTCTGATGCGAGGCTTCCCATGCCTATACTCATTGTGTCTCCTTTGGCGGTTAGGAACATTATAGGTATTTTGTTCCATTTTGGGTTTTCTTTTATTTTAGCTGCTACATCCCATCCACTCATGCCCGGCATCATGATGTCTAGTATTACTAGATCTGGGATTTCTTTGTTTAGCTTGTCTAGGCACTCCTTTCCGTCAGCTGCTTTGATTACTTTGTAGCCGCTTAGTTCTAGTATCTGTCCAATAGATGTTAAAATATCTGGTTCATCATCAACTATCATAATCTTCTTGGACATGATTTTGCTTATCACCCTATTTTCCTTTTTTTGTTTTTAGGACCTTATACTTTCAGACAAGTTTTTTTGCGATTCTAAAAATGTAATTTGCCTACAAATATGTTTTGTAAAAAAAAGATATGATAGCGGACAGAAGTCTCCACTCTTTTTTTGGACAGGAAATTTTAATAAACAATTGTTTGCATTATTTTTTTGTGATGGGGATGATAAAATAATGGTAATGGTTTGAAGTTTTTTTGTCTAGAACTCCCTGGGATCAACAGTTATTAGGGGGGGATTTAGAAAAGAGAGATGTTGTATGATACAGTCTCAGCTGGAAAATACTGATGTTATGAAAAGATTGTTACAGTCAATGTTTGATGTAATCAGTAGAAGAACATCTCCTGGATATGCAGCTGTGATAATAGACAGTATTTTCAAAAAAATTGTGGAAAAACATAATTTTTTGAGATATGTGGATATAAAGCATTCTCAGTATTCAGAGGATATTGATGTTATAGAGGTTGATGATAAGATAAACTCTGTTGCCCCTCAGGAGATGGGACAGGCCATCAAAGATATTATTTCCATTATAGCTACAGCTCTTGGCAAAGATGCTGATTATTATTTTATAAGAGAGTTGAAGGAATCTCTTGGATATGATTATGAATCTGCGATTAAAGATATGGGTGTGGATCTGGATGTTATGCAGTTCCAGTACATAGTAGATCGAAAACAAACAAAGGCTTTACAGATAGAAAACATTGATGTTCTTGCTCGTGTGTTTAAAACATTGTTTGATGCAATGGAAAAAGAGATGGGTAGAGCATCTGCGCTCCCCGCACTTGAAGGTCTTGTTGAAAGACTTAGTACAAAATATGAGCTCCTGAAATATGTGAAGGTAAACGATATACGGCACATTCCAGATGTTGATCTTGTCTCTATCGCACAGGAGATAAACTCTGCAGACCCGCAGAGGGTTGGCGAGCTAATAGAAAAGCTCATAATCGAGATCAGTGGGCTTTTAGGAAAAGAGGTCTTTCTATTTGTCGATGAATTCAAAAACCATCTCACCGAGGAGTATCTTCTGAAAATTGAAGAAATGGGTGTAAATCTCAATGTTCTAAAGCTGCGATATGATATAGTAATCAAGCATGTGATAAAGGCATTGATTGATGTGCTGGGAGAGGCAAGTACCAAAAGCTATGCTGTTTTAGTGATAGATACAGTTCTTAAAAACATCAACAAAAGATATGGTTTTTTGAGATACATTGAAATTGACAGCTCACGTTATTCAGATGGTCTAGATGCCATCAACATAACCTCCAGTTTGGATGATATCAGCATGGTAGATATTGGGAGAGCACTTCAAAAACTCATAGAGGGAGTGGTTAAATCATTAGGTGAGGATGCTGGTCGATATTTTATAGACAAGTTTAAAGACCATCTCGGGAAAACATTTCTTCTAAAAATCGAAGAAATGGGTGTAAACCTGCATATGATACAGCTACGGCAAAATCTACTATGGTAAGACGAAAAAAAGAGAGATTAGAACCATGTTCTATTACCCCTTTTTTAGGATTTCCAGAAAAAACAATTTTTTTCCTTTTCCCCAAAAATCATTCATCAACAAAAAAAATGTTGTAAAACAGTTTTTATGTGCAAAAAATTTATACACAAAAATCATGATTACAAAAAAAAGCTAGGTTGAATAAAAAAACTGTGAGTTAAAAAAACTTTAGTAAAAACGGCATTAGTCTTGCCTTGGGATGGGATGCAGAAGGACATGCGCAGCTCAGATAACACCTGGCACAAATATTCATTCGTCATAGGAGATCCTTCAAAATTCATTTTCTCTATTCCCATCTACAACAAGAGACATAGATTGATGGATTGTATGTGTTTAGAAAGAAATGTGATTGAAGGAAGTGTGTTTGATGAGAACAATATTGGTTGTAGATGATGAGCCGGATATACAGGAAAGTGTAAAAACCATTCTAGAACGGGCAAACTACAATGTTGTTGTTGCATCTGATGGAAAAGATTGTTTAGAAAAAATGAGGACAATCAAACCTGATCTAATACTGCTGGACATAATGATGCCAGGTATACCTACGAAGGAGATCATTAGAAAAATAACTGATACCAAGATAATATTTCTCAGCGTCGTCAGAACATCTGAGATTGAAAAAGAAGATCTGCTTAGACAGGAAAACATTGTGGATTTCATACAAAAACCCTTCGATGTAAATGATTTATTAGAAAGAATCCGGAAGGTGTTAAATGAATGAACTAATGCTCTCAGAAGAGTTGATAAACAATCATACAGTGCTTATACTTGTTCCAAACATTGACTACAACGATATAATAATCAAGACTACTAGACAACTATCTGACAAAAAAACATGTTATGTGACACTCAACAAAACATATGATGCATTAAAGGAGCATCTCAGGTTGAACAATGTAGACATAAACAACATGTTTTTTATCGATGGAATAACAAAAAATGTTAAGAATGTTGAGAACATGAACAACTGCTTTTTTATAAGCTCTCCGATAATGCTACCTGAGCTATCTAAAACTATTTCCAAAATATTAGACGATGGATTCAGCTACCTGGTATTTGATTCGATAACCAACCTCCTCTCATATCAGGAGGAATCATCTGTCGAGTACTTTCTCCAAAATCTTGTTGCTCTTCTTATGGAAAAAAAATGCAGAGGAGTTTTCTATGCAGTGAACAGGTCTATGCTTGATGAAACCACTCATCAAACTCAGATCAGATATCCCGATCCCTCATTGAAAAAACAGAGTCAGCTGGTAGATAGATCAAAAATGTTTATAGATAAAATAATTGACGTGGAAAGAAAAAAACAGCAGTCTACATATGT
>QMSS01000107.1 GCA_003649715.1 Thermoplasmata archaeon | reverse complement strand
GCATCTTTCGCCCAAGGGGGTTTTATGCTTGTTGACCCTCTTTCTGAAGCCCGCTCCGCACCTCTCGCATATGTAGAATCCCTTCTCCTGTTTGCCTTCGCACAACACCACCATCTTACCCGGAGAGGCCTTGGTAATGGTGATGAGGTTGGTTCGCTCGTCGGGAAGTTCGATTTTTCCGGGAGGGGTTCCTTCCGTGCAGACGAAATAGGGGCGCGTCGTCAATAGTCTGCGAGGCTTTGACCTGGGCTCTTCAGGCTTGCTCTCCCGGCTGGTCGTGAACCCGAAGATAGGAACCACATATTCGCGGGGATTGCGAATGTCCCTCGAGGAGGCTTCGCGGCCCTCTTCGCCAGGGCCCCATTGTTTGAATCGGGGGCTCCGTATGTAATGCTTGCGAGGCCATTCCTTCTCGGGCACCTTCTTGAGGGCGTAAGACGTCCACATCTTCTTGTTGGCCACCAGTTTGTTCGTAGGCGCGAACTCGGAAATGGCTATGCTGAGGTCCCTCTGCAAGGAAACCTGGGATGACTCATGATCACCTGTTTTCTGGGTGTCCAATTCCACCACGTCCACAGGAAAGCCGTACTTGGGAATCACGGCCTTCCGCGACAAAAAGGAAAGCACGTCTTCGCTGGAGATAGTATTCGCCCGTGAAACAGCCCATTCAGCTGTTTTGTCTTTTTTCTCTTCTTTGGCTTTAGTCTCAAGTCGTTTGACGGCGGTGTAATCCGAGGATACTTCGGCCTCGGCGATGGCGAAACGGCTTTCGGGACCTGCTATCCTCTCGATCCAACTATCATCACTCAAGCCGACCTTCTCAAACGCACCCGAAGGCACAACAGATCGAAGGGAGCTCTCTATCGCATGCTTCCGGCGTCGGAGATATTCTTTGAAGCAGGTCGTTCCCGTCGGGTTTTCCAGGTTCTCGAATAGGTTCCCGACAGATTTGAACTTTTTCGGATAATCTCTGAAGAAACAAGAAAGCGCCACCGCCGTGATGTGGCGCGTGATGATTTTCTCGTTTCGCAAACTCAGCAGCGGCGGACGCACTTTTCCCTTGAGCATTCGCTCGGGTTCGGCGAAGTGATACAGATCGTGTGGCGAACGACGACAGTAGGTAACCGAAAAGCCGGGGTAACGTCTACGCCGGCCTGCTCGTCCCACCCGCTGCGCGTAGTTGAA
This sequence comes from Thermoplasmata archaeon, assembly GCA_003649715.1. GTDB lineage: Archaea > Thermoplasmatota > E2 > DHVEG-1 > DHVEG-1 > B82-G9. The sequence goes on along the minus strand of QMSS01000107.1, from coordinate 3,997 downwards.
GGATTCGGGTGGAACATTGCGCAGAAAGATCGTATCCAAGTCGCCCAAATCCACCCCTAATTCGAAGGTGGTGGAACAACTGAGGACATGTACCCTGCCCTCTTTGAAGTCTTGTTGTATTTCCCGGGCTCTCTCTTTTTCGAGTTGCGCGGTGTGCTCTTCGACTCGGAGGTTCCCGGGAAGGTCGGATTCATACAGCAAGCGGTAATGATTGGGCTCCAAATCTCGGACTCTGGTGGGCCTGAGCCTGCCCGGACATCGGTGTCTCGGGCAGACGTCGTGGACGGAGACCGTTTGAAGGCGCCCGCAAACCTCACATTGATAAACCGTTTGGTCATCCTCGACAAGGCGTAGTCTGTACCAATCAGGGTTGATCCTTTTCTCATTATTTACCGGCACCAATAGCTTATTCTCCCTGGGAACATCTCTCTCACATTTGTTGACCCAGGCCCAAATCTCCCTGAGAGTTTCTTCGGCCTTTGCAACGGCTTCCTCGTCGGATACGCCTTCCCTTATCCTCTTGAGCAATTTGGCCAGAAATCGGGCTCTTTTCCCCTGCCTTCCATCCCAAGAACGGACGGTTTTGTCCTTTCTCGGCGGGCTTATTCGAAAGCGCATCTGGTGAGATCGCAGTTCCAGATCGCTCCAATTCAGGAAAGCCTTTTCGCCGCTGCGCAGTTCTACCGCCCTATCGGCCCTCATCGTGTCGAACAAGATGAAGAGCAAGTCACGAGCCTGTCGCTCGTTCAACGACCACGGAGGGTTCTTGAGCACTTCCGGGATACTGATCCATTCGGGCCATTTTATGGTCCATCGGATCAATCCCACCCCTTCGAGCGATATTCTCGGCTCGTCCGTCAAGAACTCCCGATATAAAGCCCGCCATGCCTTCTTGCGTTTTTCTTCATTTTTCCCCCGGAAGAGACTCCGCATTTCTTTTGCTAATACTCGGAGAGACACCCCTTCTTTCGTGCCGGGAACCAACTTCCGGGCCACATTCAAGAGGAAGTTACGGTTCAGGATGCTCTGATAGGAATCCTCGAGGTACCATGCGAAAAACGCCGCCGCCTGGCGTCCGTCGGCAAAGGCGAGTATCTTCTTCCTCCCTTCCGGAAGGTTTTCGAAAAGGGTGGTCGCAATGACGGCGTGTGGTCCGTCCGTCCCGTGCACAACCTCCCTTACGGGATCCCGACCTGAAGCCGTGTAGCCGCAAGCACCGCATTTCGCCAGTTGATCCGCCCGATCCTCGTCATCGGGAGGCTCTTCTTTTCGGACGAGTATGAAATCGTCATGTCCGCACCGAGGTTTGCCCCTTCGCGCTTCACGGGCTTTGCCGCATTGGACGCAGAGATAGAAAAGTGCTTTGTCCTTTGGATCGTCGTCCTCCTCGTCGAGCCCATCTCTTTCCTCAATCGGACGAAGGAAACTGGCGCCGAAATCGAGATCGTTGGGATCGCGAATGGCTTCCTGGATCCCCTTGGCATCTTTCGCACCCAAGTTTTTCTGGGCCACGAAATAATGTTGCCCGCATTCTCTGCACAAGGCGACTTCAAAGGCCGTTCCCTCCTTCTTGCGTTTGAGGAAGACTCTTTTCCAGGGCCGATAGGAGACGAATGCCCCTTCAAGAGCACGGAGGAACAAGTGATAACGAGCCGACAGCAAGGGAGTACGCGTGTCGGGGTCTTCAGATCGGAGAAGGATATCCACCAGGCCGGAAAGAGCCGGCACCCGGTCTTCCGCCGGAATTTCGGGGAATATACACTCGGCTACTTCCTGGACCGGCTTGGGCTCGGCAGTGATAAGACGGCGAAGGGCGGTCGCCCGGGAGTCTTCCCGAAGCAATAGGCCGATTTTTTCCTGCAAGGTGGCATCTTTGTAGAAGGAAACACCGACTTTTTCCGCCATCCGAGACAGTACGTCGACATTTCCCTCTTCGTTTTCCAAGGACTTCCGCAAAACGTCGTAGTCCTCTGCCTCGAGTTTTCCTCTACGGGAAATGGGGATCGGCTCTACCTCGCCCAGCACTACGTTTTCTTCACGGAAGGGCTCTCCGAAGAGGTTCTCGGCGAATCCGGCGACGGCGGTTTTGTCGCGTTCTTCTCCCATCAGTGTGGCGCTGGTCGCGATACACCTGAGGGGCTCCGTGCATCCTCCCTCTCTAAGCCTTTGCTTGAGGCGTCTCAAGAGCATCGCCATTTCCGCGCCCTGGGTCCCTCGGTACTGGTGGGCCTCATCAAGCACGATGAACTTCCACCACCGCGCACTATCGCCGTCGAAGAGAGGACTATCGGCGGGGCGGAGCAGAAGATATTCCAGCATGGAATAGTTGGTGAGAAGGATGTGAGGAGGTGCTTCCCGCATCTCCTTTCGCAGGACCATCTCCCCATGAACGACACTTCCATTTTCAATAATGGACCAATCATCTTTCTCGCGCTTAGCCAGATGATCCCGCGCGTGGCGGGATGTGTCGCTTTCGTCCTCCGGGGTTTCTCCAATGTACCGTCCGAAAGTAAACCTGAACGGTGAGTCGGCATCTTTCAGGCGTTTGCATATATCACCCAGACGATCGCGCTGGTCGTTGGCCAACGCATTCATCGGGTAGAGGACCAAGGCCCGCACTCCCGGCCCCAAAACACCGGCTGTGAATTCCTGATATAGGTGAAGCAGGATTGGGAGGAGAAATGCTTCCGTCTTCCCGCTGCCGGTGCCGGTGGCGACGACAACGTTCTCATTGTGAAAGACCTTTTGGACAGCGTTCTCTTGATGCCGGTAGAGAGGCCTGTCTCCCTGAACGGCCTGAAGGAATCCTTCGTCGATTTCGGATTGGAGAAGATCCCGAAACAGCGTTTTGGGAGTTCGACCTCGTTTGAAAACCGGCGTAGCCTCAAGATACGGCCCTTTACTCAACCGGTCCGTGTCCAGCTCTTCTTCAAAAGACTTTCTGAGCTCCGGATCCTTGAAGTAGAAGGTAGTCTTCAAGTAGCGTCGGTATCTCTCTTCTATTTTCTTCGCCAGTTCTACCGGATTCAACGTCGGTTCCTCCTGCTCTTCTTGTCCTCTTCAACTACCCTAACACCTCCGAAGCCCGCTCTTTTAAGCGGAATCACCAGGCCAGTGTCATATTTCATAATCGCCCTCGCCAAAGCGTGTGCCGCGGCCTTCGCTTGCCTCAATGTTCTGGGACTGCTTCCCTTTATCTCTATGGATACATCCAACTCCGACAACAGCCGACGGACTTCCGGAAGGCTGCACAGACGTTGCAAGAAAGCTTTGCCCTTCGGCGGCGTGTATTGGAAATGCTCCTCCGCCGGCTTGCCGTTGACCATGAAAACCCCTGAGCCGGATTGGAGCGTCGCCGTCGCTCTTGCGCTTTTGTATCGTCCCTTTCCAATCCACCGTTTTTTCGGGGGTGCTTTTCGCACGGCCCGGAGAACGCCTATGACCGCTTCGTATTCCTTTTTGTCGCGCTTGATCCATACCTTCAAGTGTGATTCTTCTTCGAGGGTTCTCACCGCTTCCGCGTCGGTGAACTCGCGAAGCGGCACGGCCAGCGTCTCTCGCATGAAACTATAGGGCCTTCTCCTTGAACGCTCGAACCCAATGTAGACGCCGTCGGCCCAACGGCGCTTGGGAAAACGCAACCAAAGGGCTTTTTCGGAAGTGGCTTCGAAAGCCTCCCGGGAGAGAACGATCGGTCTGTCCACCCATTCCGATTCCGAGGGTTCCTCCCCCTCCTTCCCGAGCGCCCACCAAACCCTTTCGACAAGAAGGATCATTTGAACTTTCGGCCTCTTACCATGGCCGATCTGCAAACACGTTTCATCATACTCCGAGCTGGGTGGAATCGTAAGTACGGTTTCTCGCTCTCCCTCTTTGAGGAAGCCTTCCTTCAGCCGGTTCTTCTTCGGCCGTATGGTGAATCCCGGCTCGGGGACAAAACGTATGTTGCTCGACTCATGTGCGTCAACACCGGGAAGAGGAGGCTGCTCCGGTATTT
>QMSS01000106.1 GCA_003649715.1 Thermoplasmata archaeon | reverse complement strand
GTGCTATTGGTATTGGTGCGATGATTGTTTTTATCGCGATGGTCTTGGTTGCTGGTATTGCTGCTTCGGTTCTGGTGCAGACTGCTAATCGTTTGGAGATTCAGGCTATGCAAACCGGTGATCAAACCAGACAAGAGGTATCAACTGGTATAAGAGTATGCGACATAGAAGGGCAATACAGCGACCGGCACATCAACGCCAGTGGAACCTGGCACAACCATACAAGGATACACAACATGACAATAACAATTGCACCAAGAGCAGGATCAGGTGATATAGATCTAGACGAGGCTGTCCTAGAGATATCAAATTCGTCAGTAAAGTGTATACTAACATGGGATGGAAGCACATATGCAAACTCTGTAAGCTCAAGTGGAGTATTCGCAACATCTGCATTCGAACTTAGTGCCAATGAATTTGGTATCATAGAGCTTGAGGATGCAGATAGCTCTTCCAGCTCATCAGATCCAGTGATAAATAGAGGAGACAGGGTAATGCTAACAGTAAACCTGACAGCATGCTTCTGGGGACTGCCAGAGAGAACAGATGTATGGGGAATGGTGATACCTGAAGAGGGAGCACCAGGTATATTCGCGTTTAGAACACCATCATCATACTCTGACATAGTGTACGATCTATATTAAACAAAAAAATACAAGTGTAGCAACGAATTGAATTGAACCAAAAAAATAATAATGGATAAAAAAGTAAGAGGTGTGGTGCAACCAAAAAAACTTTTGGGAGAGCCACACAAATCTTTTTTCTCTATTTTTTTAAATTTTATATTTTAACCCAAGAAGAAAGCATTTTTTTTTCATCCCCATCATATTTCTCTCTGTTTTTTTTAAGAGATCATATTTTTTTATCGATTTTTATACCATAATATCCTTTACTCGTAATCTATTATTTATTTTTGTCAAAATATTTCCTTTTACCACCTTCTTTTCTTTTTGTTTATTGAACCATAGGTTTTTTATCCAACCTCCCGTATTATCTATGTGGTTTCCCAACTAGGGAATCTACTCGCCTGGGGTTTCTACCTGATCTGAAAAATTTGTTTGGGAGGTGAAGGGGGGAATAACAAAATCTTTAGACAGCTTGTTTGTTAGTGAAACAGCTGCTATTGGAATCGGCTCGTTGATAATATTCATAGCAATGCTGTTGGTAGCTGGGATAGCAGCTACGGTTCTTATTCAGACCATGAGTAGTCTGCAGCAGCAAGCTATGAAAACTGGGGAGGAAACACTTAGAGACATATCCGCTGGTTTGGTTGTTACTCACGTTACTGGGTATAATAATGGTTCGAAGATCACGCAGCTGGCTATATTTATAACACCAACTGTGGCATCAGGTGATGTTGATCTGACATATTCATATATTTCTCTTTCTGATTCTAGCACAAAAGTTGTTCTAAACTACAGTAGTAGTTGTTTCAGTAGTAGTATTTCAAATGGTTTGTTTAATACTATAAACTCGAGTAATCTTACTGCTTCAACCTTTGGTTTGCTTGTGGTTAGGGACATTGATGGTTCTTGTACTGCGAGTTCTCCGGTTATAAATGAACGTGATCTTGTTGTGTTGCTTGTAAATACTACAAAATGTTTTTCAGGTATATCTACGCGTACAAATGTTTTTGGAAATGTTTATCCAGAGTATGGTGTTAGTGGTGTGATAAGCTTTGTAACTCCCTCTGCCTATGTGGATACTATAGTTGATCTGCAACCATAAAATTTGAGAGTATTGATGAGATAATGAAGGGATAAATATTATTCCTGTCTCTTTCTTTTTTTTATCTTCCGAAGAATGTTTCAGCTATTTTGTATAGATCCATGTCGACGGTTTTGAGTTTGGACACTGCATGTTCTAGATCAACTGGGACAATTTTGTTTCCCTGTAATGCAACCATTTTTCCATGCTCATTTTTTTCTATCAGTTCTATTGCTGCTATACCAAATCGTGTTGCTAGTACCCGATCATAGGCTGTGGGTGTTCCTCCTCTCTGCACATGCCCTAGAACAGTTACTCTCGTGTCGACACCCAGTCTGTTTTTTATTTCTTCTCCTAGTAGATGCCCTATTCCTCCAAGTCTTACATGGCCGAATTCATCTACTTCTTTTGTTTGTGTAACTATTTTATCCCAGTCACGAGGTTTTGCTCCCTCAGATACTACTACTATGCTAAATGTCTTTCCGATCTTATATCTGGCTTTTATATTGTTGCATACCTCATCTATGTCGAAGGGTTTTTCTGGTATTAGTATTTCATCTGCTCCACCTGCGATACCTGCCATGGTTGCTATCCATCCTGCGTGTCTGCCCATGACTTCTACAACTATTACTCTTTGATGTGATTCAGCAGTTGTATGTAGCCTATCGATGGCTTCTGTAACAATTGAAACTGCGGTGTCAAATCCAAAGGTGAAATCAGTACCTGATAGATCATTGTCTATTGTTTTTGGAAGTCCGACAACGGGTATTCCCATTTTGTGTAGTTTTAATGCTACTCCTAGTGTGTCTTCTCCTCCTATGGCTACAATGGCGTCTATCCCAAATTTTTTGATGTTTTTGATCAGTTTTCCGACATCCTCCTCGTTTTTAAAAGGATTTGTCCTTGATGTTCCAAGTATAGTTCCACCTTTTGGTAGTATCCCAGATACATCGTGATCGGTTAATGGAATCATGTCTCCTTCGATTAGTCCCTTCCATCCATTTTTTATGCCTATTGTTACCCATTTATTTCTCAGGGCTTTTCTGACAATTGCTCTTATTGCAGCGTTTAAACCTGGGCAGTCTCCTCCTCCTGTTAATATTCCTATTTTTTTCATAATTTATGCTTCTCTCCTACATAAATAATGCTATCCCTTTTGTTGCACGGGTATACTTGTTGTTTTTTTTATCATTTTAGGCTTTTAATAGATTATGATGATTTCTCATTTCTATTTTTTCTAAAGTAATATTGTTGGTATTTATATTCCTAGATATCCAGCTAGTCCTATCTGTACTGCTGCGCTTGTAATGGCTACGATCCATACAAATGGAACAAAATATAGTAGTGTGATCATTATGTGACTTCCTCTCAATGTTTTTATTGTTATTGCCATCATAAATGAGTGTATTATTAGTACGATGAATACTACTATAAAGTTGTTTGTGAATATCTCAGGTGGAATGGGATTGAGTATTGCACCTACATCTATATGTGTTCCCTCGAAGGGATGACCAGCCATGCCTTGTAGTAGTATAGTGTTAAGATGTCTTGCTATAACAAGTGAGACATATATTGCAAATGCTATTCCAAAGGTGATGCCAGCGAATAATGCAGCAGAGGTTTTTATGATCGACATTTTTTTGATACGTAGGTCTCTTATTTTTCTGATGTTTTCAGAGATCATAGATGCGACTCTACGAGGATTGGCAGCAGCATAGGTTGCCTCTCTGAACATCTCACTGGCACGTTGTATATAGTTGCTGCCTGTGTCGACTCCAAACCATTCCCATGCTGCATCATCATCGATCCTTGTTCTTAGACGTCTGTAGAGATCTCTTATATGTCTTGTTAGAACACCATAGTCTTTTTCGCTTAGATAATAAACTGATTCATTGATTTTTCCTCCTCTCATTGCAGATATGGATCCCAGTGATGGTAGAAATCCTAGGAAGTTTTTTTCTTTACGTGAAATGTTTTCTTCTTCTAGAAATGTTTTTATACCTGGTATTATCAATGGTGTCAAGGCAATTGCAAATAGTATCTCAAATGGGATTATCTGAAGAATGGGGAAAGAGAGGCTGTATTTTGCAAAAAACAGTATACCTCCGAGTAGTAGTGCTATGAGAGTAGATATTTTGAATAATTTGTCTAGTTTTTTTTCCAGTTCTCCTTTTTCACCAGTGAGATGCCAGATCTCATCTGCTGGGACCATAGCGTTTAGCAGATATAGTAGTAATCCTTCTGATATTATTAGTAGAAATGATGATACATAGATGAACATGTTCATGTTTTGCGCTCCGATTATTATGGGTAAAACGATTCCAAGAGACATCACGAATATTATGGAGATGAGTAGGCTTACATAGACCTCGTTTAGAATGTTTATGTTTTCATTGCTTGCTTCGTACATAGTTTTATATTCTTGTAGAACAGCGTCTTGTTCTTGTTCTATAAACTCTCTATGGTCTACTCCGCTGACAATGCTTTGTGAAAATCTGTCTAAAAAATCTCTGAGTATTTTACTTGGTGTTCTATCTGCTATAAACCGAAAGCTTTTGGCAAGAGGTGTATGCCATTGTGTGGAGAGAACACTTATCTTTCTTAGTTCCTCTCCTAGGCTTCCATAGGCTTTTTTTCCACTGAGCACATTTATAATATCTTTTAGAGAGAGATCGGAGATGGCTAGTACACGTAGATGTGTTATAAAGAAATGCATTTTTCCATTGATGTCTGCTTCTTTATTTTTCCAGTTTATATAGGGATATAGGATGCCTAGGAATATGGGGATTATTCCTCCGACAATGAATGTAATGGGGTTTAGGTTTAATGGTATTGGCAAGACTATGTTGAGGATAAATGGTGTGAGAAAGAGTAGTATTCCGAGAAGTAGTAGTGGAAGTAGTACTGTTTTGAAATATTTTTTTTTGTCGTCAAGACTTTTATATGCAATCTTAAGTTCTTTTAGAAAATCTTTTTTCTTTTCTTTTTCTTCTTTTTTGTGAAACAGTTTTTTCAATCCCTTTGTTTTATCTTTTTTTTCTTTGGCCATATTTTTCTCTTTTTTTAGTAAAATTGCTGTTATTGCTATTTTTTTGTCATAATCCTTTTTTTTAGATCTTTATTGGTAGTCCTTTTTCTCCTTCTCTGTAGAATGTCCATATGAATTGTACTACTTCGTAGTAGTCCATGATGTTTTCTTCTACCATTCTTTCTAGTATGTGTTTTCTCCGCTCATATTCGTCATATATCTCTGATGTGTCTGTGTATCCTGCGTTTTTTGCTATTTTTTCTTCTAGTATGTAGCTGTTTCTGTTTGCTCTAAAAACATGTTTGTCTTCAACTGGGTTCCATTCAAATGCTGTTCTTGCCATTATACCATCTACTTCTCTGTTGTATCCTTCGATCTCATCTATAGTGATGCATCTTCTCACTTTTTTTCCTTTGTGCTCTACCGCCATTTGTATCATAACAAGGT
>QMSS01000105.1 GCA_003649715.1 Thermoplasmata archaeon | reverse complement strand
CTTGATAATTAATTCCCGTTCTTTTATTTTAGCTGATTTCCCTGGTTTCATACATCCCATCCAAAAAGAGAATAGAATTCAACTATATCAATTTGTCCAGAAACTAAAGTCCTTTACTATTTTGTGGAAAACTATTTAAATGATAAAAACATTCATGATTAATGATAGCACGAATCACTCTAGCATTTTTGTCAGTGGGATGGGAAAAATAATGGAGGATAAAAAGAAGGAAAAGAGAAAAAATGTTCCTGACGACATACCAATCATATGGGTAAATATTGTTAAAAATTAGTAGGATCCTACAAGATATGTCAATACCTCTTTCTTAGATGATAAATTTCAGTTTATCAAAAAAACCTAAAAAACTCCTCCCAATTTTAACAAAAAATGCCTTAAAAAAGATGTTCCTCAATTGGAACTAAACTAGGCGGATGATCCAAATAATTTTTTAGCCCCCCTATATTTTATTTTTGTTTAGCAAGATATCTAGCTCTCTGCCCCACTACAACTAGTTTTGCGATGAAGGTTATCTCTTCAGCCTCTTTTTTACTTGAGACTTGTCCTACTATCAACATTGTTTTCCTCAATAAAACATTATGGTGCCTTGTTTTTTATACCATTTGTTGTACAACTAGTACCTGTTGTCTTTAACAACTGTTATCAAATATCATTTTTTGAAAAAAAGAGGAGTAATAATGATTGTTTCTTAGTCAGTTTTTTTGTATATGATGTTCAGGATAGGATTTTAGTGGTGATTAGTGAGAATAGCATGATGAAAATAGCTAAAAATTGATTGATCATTGTTAAATAACACAGGATGGGATAGCTATGTTTTCTTTCTTTACATCCATGCATCTAATCCCTTTTGCTCTGTTACTGTAATGTCTGATAACCCAAAGGCTCCTTGTATGTATTTTTCAATCATCTTTTTGTACCATTCCAGATCAATTTCTTTTATATCTTTTAGAAGATCTATGGGGTACATATAGTCAATAGGTTTCACACCGCTTTTTGATGGTTTTGTGATACCTGGTAGTGGCTTTTTTGTGACTACGAATCTAAATTTCGTCCTGTTTTTTATAGGTTGTCCCAGTAGTTTTTCAAGTGCTTCTGCTCGTCTGCCATAGGTTGATGTTGATCCATCCTGATTGGGTTTATACCTTTTTGACGGCTGCACTGATTGAACCAATGTGAGGTCATTGAGATCTACCTGAGATAGATCTAGTTTTGATAGTATCTCCCTTGTCTTGTTTTTTATACTCATTTTGATGTTTTTTCTAGCCTCTTCTTCATCCTCCCAATATGGGTTTTCCATGAGGACTTGTTCCATTATCTTTTTGAGTGTTTTACGTGCAATGTTTGCCTTATCTGATCCTCTGAAGTTGTTGCCCTTTGTCGTCATCTCTAGTTTTCCATTTTTTACATCGAATATGAGATAGTTTTTGTGTTTTACAAATATCATTATGTCATGTGTTTCTGTGTCTAGCTCGAAATCTGGGTAGTTGAGATCTTTCTGCCATCTCTGGTTGCATTGCTGTATAGCAGAAATTGCTTCCTCAGGTTTGGTGAGCCAGCTTTTTTCATCTGGTTTTATGTTGAGTCTTAGCGCTTTTGTGACATGCGGTAGGTTTCCAGCTGAACGTGAGCATCCTATGTATATCCCGTCAGTGTCTCCATAGACTACTCGTATACCCTTGTTTTGGAGATGTTTTAGTGTTTCATATAGTATGATCTGTCCCTTGGTTGTTATTGCAGATGCAGCCCATATGTTGAATTGTCTACCTGGAACTGTTGGTGCGCTCATTATCCCATGTGTCCCAGCGTTTCGCGCTCCTTTCACACTCTGATACATCATCCTAAGTTTATCCACATCTAATGTTTTCTCTCTGCTTTTTGTCTGTTTAAGCTCCTTTTTTATCTTCCCTATCATGTTTATTATGCCTGTCATAGCAAGGTTTACAACACCAGGTTGGTCAGCTATTTTTATACCAAGCATAACTCCTTGGTCCGCGAATGCATCAGTTTCATCAACATATCTCCAGTTCACATTTCTTTCCTTTAGAAACCTAGGTGGTAGTTTTTTCAACCATATCCATGCATCAGGTTTCTCTGTTTTTGATGCAAGTCTAACCACATCTGCACCGATATTCATAGCCTTTAGAATTGTTGGATACATGGCTCCGACATCTGCCACAACAACATACCACCATGGAATAAAATGAGAATGTGCATCCTTATCTGGTTTTATCGTCATACCACCAGGGATATGATAGTTCAGAATCTCATCTGTATCCTCAGCCTTATCGTTATATATAACATATGGGTATTCCATCCATTCCGGCATCTCCTCCCCATATTTCACGACACGTATTAGCTCCTTCGAAATCTTATTCCTATTCTCCCTGGCTTTCTTTACTATGTCCAGCCTATTCTTACATCCACTGAAATCATGCATCAGAATCTGCGCTATAGACATGGCTTTACATATTGGAGGCATGATTTTTTTATGTAATGCTCCTCGTATCAACGCCATATGATCCCACATACCTACTGCGCCAGATGGCAACAGCATGTCAAAGGGCATACATGTTGTAAATGCAAGAGGCAACGCCTGTTCAATGATGTTAAATGTGATACCAAGCTGTTCCTTTACATCTTGCTCGTTATATCTCAATGTTCTGGAATCCAGTTTTATCTGCGAAGGTGTTAAAACAATACGATCTTTGATGTTGACATCAAGAAATTTCGCCAATGTTTTGAGGCTATATTCATCTAGAAACGGGTAAAATTTTCTAGATGCCAAATAAGTGTCGAAACTACTGGGATAAAAATTTACTACATCAGAGCCGACACCAAAATGAAAAGATCTATCACCACGGGCATATCTATCAATAAATATCTGTAGTATACTCCTCTCAGTGTCTCCAAGCTCATCATCATACTGCCTCAAAACCCATTTCACCCTATTAGACAAAAGAAGATTGTCGAAACCTAAGATGTTATGACCTGAGACTATATCATTTTCCATCACTGTCTTACAAAAGACACATAGATTGTCTATCTCCTCATCCACATTATGTGCCATCATCTGCTTAACATCAATTCCCATCCAATCTGAAGGGCAATCCAAAATGTTGAAATAAAACTCTTCCTCCTCCAAATCCTTCTCTGATTCAAAAACTATGTCAAAGCATGAATAACCAATTATGTCAATGGGAACATTGGTTTTTTCCTCCTCAAACTGTGTTGTCTCAATATCATAGACTAAAACCCTTAAAACCTTTTTTTCCCCACCTGTATCAAAAATCCATGCTCTGTTCTGAGCTGCTAGGTCAACCAGTACCCTCTGATGATACGGAATATCATGCTCTGCTGTATAAAAACCATGTTTAAAAAAAAGATAATCACTTACCTCAGGAACAAAATATGATTTCTTAGTAAAAACCTTAAAAACATCCCTCTCTCTACTAGAATCCCAGAAACTCCTATATCTCTCAACCTCACCAATATCTTTTATCTTAGACAACTCATTATCACTCGAAACATTGTTCTCCCATTCCTTTTTCAACCTATTTCTCTCCCGCTCTGCATCACCACCTGAAGGTGGGAAAACCAGGAAATAGGGGTCATGCAGATCTGAAACAAGCTGAGGAGACTTTCTATGAAGATACAAAAAATCAGATGAAACACCAAGCAGCATATCACTCATGTGCTAAACACTCACCCCCTAAATCATCACCTCAACATAGAGAGAACAACTCAAGTTGAGTCTCTTTCAAACCAACAATCATATTTGGATAATAATTAACCTTATATCCCATTAACATATATTTATCTCTTCGGGTCTACAAACAATATGACCACACAAATAGTTTATTCAGAAAAATTCAGCAAACACAACCATTGGAGTCATCCTGAAAATGCAGAGAGACTACATGTTATGATAAATGAAATCAAAAAAAACCCTCTCCTTCTCAAAGAAATCGAATTCGTAGAACCAAAACCTGTATCAGAAGAAACACTGCTTTCCATCCACTCACAGGAAATGATCAGCAAGATCAAAGAAATAAGTAGCAGAGGAGGAGGCTGGCTTGACCCAGACACATATGTATGCAAAGACTCCTATGAAATAGCCAAACTAGCAGCAGGAGGACTGCTACAGCTAAGCGAAAGCATACTCAGCAACGAGGCAGACAATGGTTTTGCTCTCATCAGACCACCAGGTCATCATGCAACAAAGAACAGATCCATGGGATTCTGTCTGTTCAACAACATAGCGATCGCTGCAGGGGAACTCTCCAAAAAAGGAAAAAAAGTTCTGATATTCGACCACGATGTACATCATGGCAACGGCACACAAAACATTTTCTACAGCAAAAAAAATGTTTTATATCAATCCATCCATTTGTACCCTCACTACCCATTCACAGGAAAAACAGAAGAGATAGGAGAAAAAAATGGAAAAGGATACACAATAAACGCGCCGCTCAGCCATGGCAATGGAAACCATGCAGTATCACAACTACTAGAAGACATATTCCTCCCCATTGCACAACAATTCAAACCAGACATAATACTTTTCTCCGCAGGATTCGACTCACATCATTCTGACACACTCGGTGGACTGAGACTAACAGCAGACTTCTTTGGAGAACTCATAAACAGATTCCAAGAAATACAGCCAAAAATCATATGCACATTAGAAGGCGGATACAACCTCAGATGGATAGGGAAATGCTTAATATCTCAGATAAGTAAAATGACCAATAATAAAATAGAATTTGAAGACTACGCACAGGAAAAAAACACTGCTCAGATCATTATAAACAAACTTAAACAGGAACTACAAGGTTACTGGAGACTATGAAGAAAAACATTAAAAAAAGATTAAATTTTTTTATTACACCAAATCTCCCTATTCTAGTTTCTAGTCGAAAATCATACCTATACCGCTAGCAGCAGAATCCTCCTGAGCCTCTATTCTATCATTAACACGTTTCATTTCTTTCTCATTAAGCTTCTTAAAACCCAGTTCTTTAGCGATCTCTTCAGCTCTCTTCACTCCATCTTCACTACCCTCTATCTTAACATAAGTTGCCTCATTCTCTAAATCAAGAGACTGTGAATCCCTAGTGATAATACTCTGTCTACTCACAAGATCATCACTTATCATCCTATTTATCTTACCTATGTCTT
>QMSS01000104.1 GCA_003649715.1 Thermoplasmata archaeon | reverse complement strand
GATGCATCTATCCAGGAAAACAATTACTTTCCAGTTGAAAAAGACCTATGCCGAAAAATAGTAAAAGTGAGGTGATTCATCCCTCAAACTAAAGTTTGGGGATTTCTCACTTGAAATTGTTAATTATCGACATGTTAATTTATGGGACAAGTTTTGAAAAAATAATAGGTAGTTATTCTTATACAGTTTTATACAATTGGGTTATTAGTTGCAATTCTTATTCTTGTATATTTTATTCACTTATTTTATCAGAATATAAACCAATAAATTGGTATAAGAAAAAATCCAAACACTAAAAAATCAACACACCGAATTCAACACCACTCAATTCAACAGAACCCAATCTTTCTCCCATAGATCCTCTATAGTCTATACACCTACCTCGAAGAAAAACAAATGATAGAAACATTTATATATAGGTTCTATCATTTGTTTTAAAAACATATCGAAAAGTATAAAACATATAATTGGGGGAAATTTAATAATGATTCCTGTTCAGACAAAAAAGAAAAAAGAAAAAATGCAGAGTATCGAAGAAGTAGTCCAATGTCCTGAGTGTGGCAGCACCCATCTCACCAAGGATTACTCAAGAGCAGAATTGGTATGTGAGGACTGTGGGCTAGTCATTGATGAGGATCTAATTGATCATGGCCCTGAATGGCGCGCCTTTGATAGTGACCAGCGAGAAAAGAGAGCAAGAGTTGGAGCGCCGATGACATACACAATACATGACAAGGGTCTAAGCACAGTGATCGGATGGAAAAACAGAGATTCATATGGGAAATCCATCCCAACGAGAAACAGAGCGCAGCTATATCGTCTAAGGAAATGGCAGAGAAGAATCAGAATAAGTGATGCTACAGAAAGAAACCTTGCATTTGCATTGTCAGAACTTGATCGAATGGCATCTGGCATGGGCCTCCCAAGAACAGTAAGAGAAACCGCAGCAATGATATACCGTAAAGCGGTACTTAAAAATCTGATACGTGGAAGAAGTATAGAAGGAGTAGCTGCATCTGCACTATACGCAGCATGCAGACAATGCAATGTTCCTAGAACACTAGACGAAATCGCAGCAGCATCACGTGTATCAAGAAAAGAAATAGGGAGAACATATAGATTCATAGCTAGGGAACTAGGATTAAAATTAATGCCTACATCACCACAAGACTATATATCAAGATTCTGCAGCGAACTAAAACTAAGTGGAGACGTACAGGCCAAAGCAATAGAAATACTAAAAGATGCTGCAGACAAGGAACTGACCAGTGGAAGAGGACCAACTGGAGTTGCAGCAGCATCAATATACATAGCATCCATACTATGCGGAGAAAGAAGAACACAGAGAGAAGTAGCAGACGTAGCAGGCGTAACAGAAGTAACCATACGTAACAGATATAAAGAACTAGCAGAGAGACTAGACATAGACATAATTCTATAAAAAAACTAACTTCTCCCCTCATCAAAAATTCATCCTACATACAAATAATATGAATGAGCAACTACAATTTTTTGAAAAAAAATGTTTAGATGACAAGATGGTATATAGAAAAGAAAAAAGAGCATTTCTATAAAGAGGCAAAACGCGTTGGATACAGAGCACGCTCCGCATTCAAACTAAAACAAATCCAAAACAAATTCAAAATCCTCAATATAGGAGACATTGTAATAGATCTTGGAGCAGCACCCGGCGGATGGAGTCAAGTTGCAAAAGAAATTGTAGGAAAAAAAGGAAAAATAATAGGTGTAGACATCCTACCAATTAAACCAATAAACGAAATTGAATTCATACAGGGTGACATAACAGACAAAAATACCATACAAATAATCAAACAAAAGATGGGAAACAGAAAAGCAGATGTCATCATATCAGACATAGCACCAGATATATCAGGCAACTACTCCATCGACCACGCAAGGAGCATATGGCTGTGCGAAAAAGCATTAGACACAGCCAAAACACTACTAAAACATGGAGGAAACTTTGTCTGTAAACTTTTTGATGGAGAAGACACAAAAAAAATTATCCAACAGATCGAACAATGCTTCAGCTCAGTAAAAAGATTCACACCACAAGCATCACGTAAAAGAAGCTCAGAAATATACATAATAGCAAAATCATTTATAAAAAAATAAATGTGTTTCTATCTCATCAAAAAAACCAAAAACATAAATTGATCAAATATGGAAA
This sequence comes from Thermoplasmata archaeon, assembly GCA_003649715.1. Taxonomy (GTDB): domain Archaea; phylum Thermoplasmatota; class E2; order DHVEG-1; family DHVEG-1; genus B82-G9. The sequence continues at coordinate 3,087 of QMSS01000104.1, read as the reverse complement.
AAATATTTGAATAGAAAATACACTGTATATTAAATGACAAAAAAAGAAAGACAATTAACAAACGACATAATAGCTGATGTAGCAAAAATAGATAAATCGAGGCGCCCTGATGTGAGAAAAAAACTGTGAACAAAAAATCCTACAATCCAATCAATAGTAACTAATATCAATAACATCTTATATACCCCACATCAACATTTATTACAACATTAAGAACTACAAAAAAGCAGTTCACCTCCTCCTGGTAGATATTTATGAATGATCAGCCCATCTCACTTGAAACATTTTTTCAAAAAACCACAGAAGACATAGAAAAGAAAATAATAGAAATGATAACAGATGAAAAAATACTATCAGTACTCAAAGGTGGAAAACGGCTAAGACCACTACTTGCATCACTTGCATTCAAAGTCTGTACAGGAGGAGAAGAAACATCTGATAAATACCAAACATTTTTAGAGGGCTCCGTTGGAATAGAATTAGCACACAATGCATCCCTAGTTCATGATGATATAATAGATGGAGACCTCAAACGTAGAGGAGAACCAACATTTTATATAAGAGAGGGGATAGACAATGCAATACTAATTGGACATAAAATGCTTGCTATAGGATTCGATCTAGCGCTGTCTCATGGAAAAAAAATTGCAAAACTATATGTGGATACATGGAACAAAACACTAAGCGGTCAACTTAAAGAAGTAAACTTCAACGTTAAAGAGATAAACAATGAAGTAGAAAACATGTCGATGGACTCAAAATTTTTTAGAGCATACAGCGAAATCATTGATCTTAAAACTGCATCATTATTTGCTTCGGCATGTAAAGCAGCAGCATTTGAGGCAGATGCATCAGAGAATCTCTCACAAATACTTGAAAAATATGGAAGAGAAGTCGGATTTGCCTATCAATTAGCCGATGATCTTGTAGATCTAGAAAAAGGAGAAATGATAGATAGCGTCGTCATACCATTACTAACAAGACTGGAAAAAAAATCTAAATCTATTACTAATAGTTCTATGAAAATCAGGAATCTTAAGAGGAAACTAAAGAAAAATCTGCCAGAGATAAAAAAACTATACCTTAGCGAGATAAAAAAACATATCAAAAAGGCAGAGGATCTCAGCCGTTTGGAGATAATCCCCGACAATCAATACAAAAAATTTCTTGGAAAAGCACCCACATATATAATAAATAAGATGCTGAGAGAAATAAACATTGCACTGTAAAAACATTCTTTATCAAAAAACTTCTTCTTTAAAAATTGTTTATAATCTTCATGCTCTTTTTTTCAGTTATCTTTTCTTTTTCACATTTTCTTTTAGCTTTTTGATTGAAACATATATTGCTAGAATGAAGACAACGACCATTAGCAGAGAAACTGTTAAAACAGTGTTTATTTCAGCAAAAAATATGAAGGATTTCGCTAAAAATGCGATTACGAGACAGCCAATGACCGCACCAAGCGAGATGGCAAAAAATGTGTTCCATGGTCTCATCCCAATCAACCTACCTACTATGGATGCAACAAGGCCACCTGATCCCTGAAGGGGTATCATCACAAAAAGCATGATGCCAATAAAACGAAGAGGTTTTACCCATCTGTATTTTTTTTCAATCAGCTTGCCTTTTTCTTCAATTCTTATCATAAATTTTCCAACAAGGGGTATCTTTTTAGCTAGATCATAGTTCCAAACTAGAAACAATGCAACTATGATGTCGATAAAGGCGACAGATAATGCAACTAGTATGGGGTCTATGGGAATAATGTGTATGTGTAGGTTGATGATAGGGACTGTTTTGTTTCCACCTAGAACTCCTAGTGGGATAACAGTTTCTTTGCCAAATGGTGGGAAGAAGTATGCGACTAGTAGAGGCCATAGTTTCATCCAGATCTGTTCTTCCAATGTTAGCCCAAGTATAGCGAAGATGCTTAAGCCGAGTAATATTGGTATAAAGAATTTTGCTAATGTCAAAAACATGTTTGATCTACTGCTGCTATGCATCATAATGGATGGTTAACCTCAATATGTTTTTTTCATAAAAAGCTATTTAAAAAAGGGGTTTATAATGATATCATGATTGATACATGATCTTTTTCATAGGGCGCCAAGTCTATGGTTTTGATGATTTTGACTTTGTGTTCTATTAGTTTGTTTATCACCATATCATATGCATCTTTGGGTTTTAGCGATACATCTATGCTTCTAGCCTTTACCATCATGATTCCATATCCAGCTTTTTTGAGGTATCTATCAACATTTTTTATAAATATATCCGCCTGATTTCTCTGGGATATATCCTGATATATGAAATCTACATGTGGAACTATGTGACTATATTTTTCTGGATGACTGGCATCTGCCATGATTGGTATGATATTATGTCTTTTCCTGCTTAGTTTAATCAGCTGTTTTAAAGCAACTGGAGAGTTTTCTACTGAGTATACAGCACCATCTTTGACTATGTCTGAGATGTGACTAACAGTTGTGCCGGTTGCAGCTCCTAGGTAGAGTATCTCAGATTTTGAGGTTATATTGATGTTTTTTAGTCCTTTTAATATCGCAGCAGCAAGTTTGCTTCTGTACGGATTCCATGAGCGAAGCTCTTTGTCGTTTATAGAGACAAGTTTTTCGTTGTACACCTGGATTCCTCTGCAGGATTCTAGGTTTTCTGTGAATAGTTTGTTGTTTTCTCTAAAAACACCTGGTATCCCTGTTGGTCTCATTTTTTACTCCCCTATTTTGATGATAACTATCATGTTTTCTGATAAAAATATTTTTTTGTCGAAAACGTTTAAACGAGAATATATGATAACTAAATTTCGAAGACTAGAATAGATGGAGAAATGAAATGACTTTTTAGAGGAGGGCCGGTAGCACAATGGGTTTAAAAACTCCTTTGTATAGGATTCATAGAGAGCTAGGAGCTAGGTTTACGGAATTTGCTGGTTACGAGATGCCCTTGCAGTTTTCAACAATAAAAGAGGAGCATATAGCAGTGAGGACAAATGTGGGTCTCTTTGACGTGTCACATATGGGAAACATCTGGATCAGGGGAAAAGATGCAGAGAAACTTATTAGTCTT
>QMSS01000103.1 GCA_003649715.1 Thermoplasmata archaeon | reverse complement strand
GAGGTGAAAATGTATAAATTAGATACTCTACTACGGAAAATCGATGGAAAGGGATACAAAAACTACAACCAGATACGTGGAAAATATAGATTTGAATTTTTTGATTTATTTATTGATCACATACAGGCTGATCCATATGCTCCTCCAACATCTGTAAGAGCCAGAGTATCTCAACAAATCGCAGGTTTCCCACAGAATCTCTTCAAAAACAGATCTAGAAAAACAGGACTTGAAGACTATCTAACAAGAACATTTTACAAAAACGCTAAACTACATTCAAATAAAAATGGAAGTGGAAAAAGCGGGCTTATAACAATAACAAAACCTAGTCAGCAGATACTAGAACGTACATCTATAGAGGTAAACAAAAGATTTGTTGAAGCACGCTTTTATGTAGGCCTGCCTGCCCATGGAAGAAAAATCCTTGGAAAAACAGCTAAACAAATATTTTTCAATAAAATACCAGAAATAGTTGAATCATCACTGATCTACCCTAGATTAAACCATAATGATATTAAGCATCATGTAGAGGTAGCTGAGGATGCGGACTACATAAGAAACAAGCTCAGAGAAAGGGGATTAGTTGCATTTATAGCAGACAATGCTATACTACCAAGAAAAACCGGTGTTGACGAACATCCGAAGGAAAAAGCCATTCCATTCAAATCACCACCATCCATGCAAGTGGAATTCAGATGTCCAAATAGAGTTATCACCGGTATGGGCATACCTGAGGGGATAACACTTATAGTAGGCGGTGGATACCACGGAAAATCAACTCTTCTCAATGCTCTCGCAGTTGGAGTATACAACCATATACCTGACGATGGACGAGAGTTTGTAATAACAGTAGAAGATGCTGTCAAGATACGATCTGAAGATGGAAGATATGTAGAAAACGTTGACATATCATGTTTTATATCCAATCTACCAGATGATAGAGACACCACTCATTTCAGCACTGAAAACGCCTCTGGAAGCACATCGCAGGTAGCACACATCATAGAGGCACTTGAAATAGGCTCCCGATGTCTTCTCATAGACGAGGACACATCAGCTACCAACCTACTGATACGAGATGAGAGAATGCAGAATCTCATAGACAAAGAAAAGGAACCGATAACACCACTGATAGACTTGATCAAACCACTACGTCAACATGGAGTATCAGTAATACTAATCATGGGTGGACTGGGAGACTATTTTGATGTAGCCGACAAGGTTATAATGATGGACTCCTACCAACCCAGAGATGTCACAGATGATGTCAAAAAAATCATAAAAAAATATCCTTCAAAAAGAAAAAAAGAAACACCCCGTGAAATCATAATCAGAGATCGATATCCAAATAAAAAAACCATAGATCCACATCGAAATGGAAAAATCAGAATAAAAACCAGTGGAAGAAACCTGCTTTTCGGAAGAGAAACAATTGATCTCTCAAGAATAGAGCAAATCGTTGAAAACACACAGATAAAAACCATAGGAATACTCATGTATGAGGCAACCAAAAGATTTAATGGAAAACCCCTACGGGAATCACTTGATAATATAAACAAAACAATCGACAACAGAGGCCTTCTACACTTTTTACCTCATCAGGATGGATACACCCGTCCAAGAAAGTATGAGATAGCCGCAGCGATAAATAGGCTAAGAACTATGAAAATCCTAAAAACTAAAAATCAGACAACACAAAAATAAAGGGTTATGAAAGAAAAATGGTTGATGCTCACTACCATACCTGGATTAGAAGAAACAGCACAGGATGAGGCAATCGAAAAAATCCATCCTAGCAAATACAAAATCAGACCAGAAAACATCAAAGGCAGACTCTCCATCAAAATATCAGAGAAACACCTTGAAAAAACCCTTAGACTGAGAAGCATAGAATACATCATTCTCCTACTAAAAACCTTTAGAGTAGACAACACCAGAAAAGCATTAGAAACAATCTACCAAAACATGTACAACACATCCCTCCAGCAACTAGGACCATCTTTTAGGATAACCTGCGAACGCATCGGCAAACACCAATACACAAGCATTGATGTACAAAAAACCGCGGGACAGGCAGTTGTCGACCGTTATGGAACAAAAGTCGATCTCGAAAAACCAGACACCATAATACGAGTCGATGTCATACACAACACCTGCATCATAGGAACACTACTAAACCATCAGCCCTTACACATCAGATACAAACGTATCTTCCACCATCCATCTGCCCTAAACCCCATCATCGCATATGCCATGCTAAGATCAACAAAAATACAACCACAGGACAAAATACTAGACGCCTTCTGCGGAGGCGGCACAATCCTTATAGAAGCACTTCAAAACTGGGAAAACATAGAAACAGTAGGATTAGACATAAACGAGAAATACATAAAAGGAGCAACACTAAATGCAGATATGGCACATATCAACAAAAAAAATCTCAGACTCATAGTAGGAAATGCATGCAAACTAGAAAAATTTCTCCCATCAGAATGGAAACCCAACAAAGTAATATCCAACCTACCCTTCGGCATAAGAAGTGGTAGAAAAAAAACCATACCAAACATCTACAAAGACTTCCTAACATCCCTCAAAACAGTACTCGCACCAGAAAATAAGATATGCCTACTAACAACCCACAACAGACTCTTAAAAAACATTGCGGATCAATTAGGATACAACATAATAAAAGAACAGCAGATACTCTACGGAGGACTAACATGCTGGATAATACAGCTCACACTCCTCAGATAAACCCTTAATCCAATCAGTATTGACAATCAAGATATACCAAAGAACATTTTTTTTGAAAAAAGACCTGGATGTTTTTTCCCATCTATAAAAAAGAAATTTCAGATAAAAAAATCAAGATTAATATAGACGGTGAACGATGTTTTTTAAAATAAAAATTTTGGTTAAAACATGTCAAAAGACATTATTTCAAAAAAACAAAACCCTATCATAAAATTATTCCACAAGACATTGCCACTCATAGGAATCATACTTCTGATCTACATACTAGCAAACATAGACATGGGAAAAATCATCAATCTCTTCTCTCAGATACCTCCATTATACTCCCTCCTCTCGCTTTTTGCATCAGCACCTATTATACTACTAACCAACTATCAATGGCAGCTTCTTCTTAGAAAACAAAAAATAAATATTAGCCACACATGTTCAATCAAAAACCTTTTCATAGGTTTCTTCTATGGTTTCATAACACCAGGAGGACTAGGCGGCTACACACGTGTCTTCCATCTAAAGGACAAATCTGGGGAGCCACTGGAGAAATGTCTCTCCAATCTAATAATCCTCAACACAATAAATTTTATCTCGTTACTACTGCTTGGTATCATCGGTGGTTTCATACTCAGCAGCAAGCTCCCCTATCTACTACCAATAATCACAACCATATTTCTCATCGAACTAGTACTGTTTTTAGTTTTCCTCAAAAAAGATATATGGAAACGTTTTTTTAAAAAAATATTGAACTCTAGATTCTTAAATTCATTTGGAGACAAAATAAATATCAGCATCGATGCTTTTTACAAAGATTTCCCTAAGCACAGAGATATCCTATACCCATTTACTGTATCAACAATAGGATGGATTGTAAATTTCTCAGAACTCTACCTCATCTCCAGATTATTCTCAATAAATGTACCCTATATGTATTTTATACTCATTGCATCTATTGTAAGCATCATAGCCTCTATACCAATTACAATCTATGGATTGGGAACAAGAGAAATAACATTTATTGCACTGTTCTCATCATTCAATGTGATGCCAGAAAAAATCATAGGTCTATCGCTATTCTGGTTCATCATAATCTGGGTTATACCAAGTGTTATAGGAGCAGTTATTACTGTCATAGAAACCAGATCCAACCAATAGAGCCCCTCTAAAGTCCTTTTCACATAGATGATCTCTACCAGTTAGTTCATCTAGTTTTAAATCAAAATCACCTTGTTATTTTAAAAAAACTAATAAAGAAATTGCCGCTAAAACATATTCTACAAAAAATAAGAGCGAACAAAAAACATCTTAACAATAGTTAACTTTAAATACATATCTAACAATAATAAAATATATTGTAAAAATAAAAAAATATGGGGGATAATTAGTGAAAAAAATAGTTGTAACATCATTTATACTTGTTATGATAATGGTGATTCCATCATTATCCGGAGCCAATACTGCTAATACTATAACATCGATACCAGACAGAAACAATGAGCCTATCAATACATCGTATGAGGAATTCACGCACACTGTTTTTGTTGAATATGCAACAGCAACTACTTGTCCATACTGCGTTGTTGCATCAAGCCAACTCTACTCAATATATGAATCCAACGACTACAATTTTTACTACGTATCTCTAGTCGCTGACAAGAACGCTAAGGCATACAGAAGAGTTAAAAATCTAGGTGTAACCGGCGTACCAGATGTATACTTCGATGGAAAATACACTCATATAGTAGGAGCACAATCAGATGAACAACCCTATAGAAATGCTATTATAAACGCTGGAACAAGAGAAGTACCAAATATAGATATACATGTTGATGTTTCATGGATAGCCAAAGCAGTTCTAAAAATAAGAATCACAGTGCAAAACAATGAATCCGAAGAATATAATGGACAAATAAGAGCATACATTGTTGAGCCTATATCTAGATGGAACGATCGAGATGGAAACCCATATCACTTCGGCGTACTAGACATCCCTCTAGATAGAAGTCTAAGCCTCCCATACAACAATAATGCCTATCCTCATCCTCTCGACGGCAGATCTGATAGCACATACGAATTTACGAGAATATGGATAGGAGCCCTTCACGGATTCGGAGACATAACAAAAGACAACATAATGGTTATTGCAGCTGTTTTCGACAAAAACAACGATCAAGCAATCGCCTCATCCGCAGCTACACCTAACTCCGAAAACACCCACAACTCTGTCTTTAAAATAATACAAGAAATAAGAAACATAATAGAACTAACACTATCAACAATAAAAACAGAAAAACATTTACCATCCATCCTATATAGATAAAACTGTGTCTTTCACACTCACACAAAATAAAAAATATTTCAAGATCTCATATATCCACCTTTTTATATAATAACCCAAGGAACCTATCTTCCGGGATAAAAATAGGCTGTTGAAAAATTAATTACACCCTCCCAGCTTTTCATTTTGCTGGGATGCACAAATGAAAAAAACTAGGAGGGTTAGCTTAAGAAAGATTATCAAGAATTTAAATCTTTCAGAAG
>QMSS01000102.1 GCA_003649715.1 Thermoplasmata archaeon | reverse complement strand
TTTCATCAGCTTTTTAACTATTTCAATCCCATCCCATTCCATAATTTGTGCACCCAACAAGTTATAGGTGGGATGGGATTAAAAACCTTAAGTTAACAGCACCTAAAATTCTAAAAAAAGTTTATAACTCTTTTTTTGTTTTATAAAATAGTTTTTTTATGAGACCAGAAAGGATAACTGAAGTAGAAAAATCTGTGGCAGAATATTATGAGCTTATTAGACCTGAGTTTGCTAGATGGTGGGCGCTAGATAAAACACATGGACTACATTTTGCTCTCTATGAAAAAGGAATCAAAAACTTTGAAGAAGCGGTTCTTAATATGAATCGTTTTGTAGGAAAACTTCTTGGTTTAGACAATAGAAAATCGATGAATATACTAGATGCAGGATGTGGAGTTGGTGGAACCTCCATATACTTAGCTGATAAGTATCCTAATATTAGATTCACAGGAATAACAGTTACTCCAGGTGAAGTAGAGCTAGCAAAAAGATTTGCAGAAGAGAGAGGCCTTGACAACGTTAATTTTATGCTAAAAAGCTATCTCAATACAGGATTTCCAGACAATCATTTCGATGGAGTTTTTGCACTTGAGTCCTCCTCCTACGCAGAAAATAAAAAAGATTTTGTGCATGAGATGTACAGAATCCTAAAACCTGGTGGTCACCTTGTGGTTGTTGATGGTTTTTTCACCCTTTTTCCATCTAACCCATTTTTACAAAAAATCTATAACGCTTACCGGAAAGGTCGTGGAATACCAAAATCCCCTCCTCTCATCCTAAAAGATTTTAAATCCTATCTCGAAGTAGAGGGGTTCAAAAACATACGTGTTATAGATCTATCAAAAAAAGTTGCGTTATCCCAAGTTAGATCATTTTTCATCAGTATACCCTTTTTTATATCCTATCTACTCAAAAAAATTATAGGCCTTAGAAGATACGAGCCGACAAGGGATGTTCATTATCTCATTGGAGTATCTGTTCTTGGTGCTCTCATTGGACTGAGTAAAACAGCTGGATACTATGCGGTTGTGGCGATAAAAGAAAAGATATAAATCAATTTCCCCTCTCACAAATTTAATAACAAAATGCTTTATCTTTCTCATTAAATAAAGTATAATACTTATTTTATCTTTTTCCAGCAGATTTTTTTATGAAACCTAGTTTCTGCCTAGTACTAATATACGACAATGTCTATTACAACAGGTATCCATTTATGAAAGAACATCTTCGTAGAAAGATAAAAAACATAAGACTCCAAATATCAGAAAAGGAGGTGCTACGTAAAAGTCATGAGATAAAAAAAAAGCTTTTCAGTCTCAGAGAGTTCAAAAGGGCATCATCCATCCTTTTTTATGTTTCTTACAACAATGAGGTTTGCACACATGATATGATAAGAGAATGTTTGTCTAGTGAGAAAAGCATTGTTGTACCATTAATCAGTAGAAAAAACAAAAAAATGTTTTTGTCTAAGCTGAATAGTTGGGATGAACTGGAACCAGGGGAGTACAGCATTCTGCAGCCATGTAGGGAGTATGTCTCAGAGGTCTCTGTCAATGATGTTGACATTATAATTGTTCCAGGTATTGTGTTTGACGAGAAGGGTCATAGAATTGGGCATGGATTGGGATATTATGATAGACTACTGAGTGACTCTAAAAATGCGTTGCATATAGGATTAGCATTTGAATTCCAGATAGTGGATCGTATTCCTGTGGAAAAACATGATGTGGCTGTGGACAAAATTGTGACAGAAAAAAGAGTAATACACTGCTCTCCATAAAACTGGGATGAGGATGATCCATCAAATAGTTTTTTTAGGTGATGATCATCTCTAGCTTGTCCATTTCTATAGCTCTTTTTATCTCCATTGCTATCCGCCGTCCTGTGCTCATTGGTTTTCTCCACAATGTGTTGCCATAAGAGTGACCAACAGACATGTGTACATTTGTCCCACCGCCAACACGTGGTGCAACATCATATATATAAAAGTTTAGATCCTTATCGACACATGTTTGTAGACAAAAAGGTCCTATTATTCCATAGTCATAGTGTTTCTGTGTAGCCTGAACATATTGTTCTCCGAGTCTAAAAACCTTTTCTAAAAGTGATTCTCTGACGGTAGCTGAGTTATGGCCACATACTGTGTATTCTGGTATAAGCTGATTTTCTGGCAGGGAAAGCTGCTGCGGAGCTGGTAGACGTACATGCCCATCCAGGCTTGTCTCAAAACGCCAATCCACGCCGATCAGCTCGAGTTTGCTCATATTGGGCTCTATGGGGGAGTAAAAGAAGTCGAAGTTGAAGACAGGTCCTATGATGTATCTCTCAATTCTAGCATTGTTCAGCATCTCTCTGGTGATCACACCCTGTTTTATCAGTGTCTCTGATTTTTCTAGGTACTCCTTGTAGGAGGAGCATGTGAAGAATCCCCTCTCAAGTTTTTTTACAGCATGATGAAGTTTAACGATGCATAGTTCATTGATATCCCTGGGGTCTTCTATTTTTTCTGGGAATGGCATACCTGTCCTTTCTAGCATCCAGTAGTAGTCCTTTTTTTCTCCTCTTTCTTCTGTCCGTAGCAGATTACGTGATCCAAACATGGGAACCATGAATTTGTTCTCAATCTCTTTTATACTGCAGTATGATGTGAAAGATCTGTTTGGGATGAATATAACATTGTTTTCACGTAGTTTTTGTTGTTTATCTGGTTTCAATATTTCGCTGAACCTGTCAAAAACCCATGTTTCATCGACACATCCTCTTACAATATCTCCTCTGCTATCTCGTAGGGATTTGAAGTAGTCAGTGTATGTTTTTTCTCTACCCTTTTGACATATGGCTATTGTGTGGAATCCTTCATCTACTGCTCCATCGCATACATCGAGAGCTGAATGTGATCCGATCATTCCTATCTTTATTTTGCTGATGTCATACTGGTTTAGGATGTCATGTATTTCTTTTCTTTTGATCATAAAAAGATCCCTCCCAATTAAGGATTAATAATTTATATTCTTTTAACTGCATTTTTCTCTTTCTTTTTTTTGTTGCATAGTGTATGTAATTGGATCTTTTTTTAGTTTTGTTAGAGAAATCGGAAAAAATTTTTGGTGTGGGTGGTATTTTATCTGAATTTCGGTCGTTTTGATAGATGAGATGGTAGTGGTAGTGGTTCTTGTGGAAAACCTGCTGTGTGCTGTGTTACTAGGTCATGTAGTTCTTTTATGGTATATGTTTTGTTGTTTTTTCCTATGCTGTTTTTTCTGAACCTTGGCGTGAATTTTTTGTTTTCTCTTTCTTTTTCTCCTGTTACTATTATGATTGGGATCCATTCCTTTTCTGCGTCACGTATTTTTTTTGAGACAGTTTCTTCTCGGTCGTCGATGTCTGCTCTTATGCACATATGCGGTGAGATTTTATTTAATTCTTCCACAAATTTTTTGCAGTCCTTTGTATATTCTTTTTTTACTGGTATGAATCTTATCTGTGTAGGTGAGAGCCATATTGGTAGCATGGGTTTTTCACCTTGTTTCATTTTGATTGCTTCTCGTTCTAGTAATGCATATAGACATCGGTCTATACTGCCAGATATGCTTGTGTGAAGTATCAAGGGATATTGTTTTTCACCTTTCTCATCTATGAAGGTTATGTCGAACCGCTGGGCGTTTTCTACATCGATTTGAACTGTTGAGAGAGCGCTTGCTTTTTGCATCGAGTCGATGATGTTGAACTCAAATTTCATAACAAAATAGAAGTATCGTTCATCCCATAGTTCAACTAATACAGGTTTGTTGATCAATTTTGTGAGCTCTAATGCTAGTTTTTTGTTTTTTTCATAGAAATCTTTTACAAACCTTAGTGCAACCTCATGGTCTATCTGAAGGGCATCCATCCATTCCATTGATTTTTTGAACTGTTTTTTGAATTCCTCTGCAGCTTGCTTAATGTCTGCGCATAATGTGTGTAGATCAGGCATGGTGAAGGCTCGTAGGCGTTTAAGTCCGCTGACCTCACCGCTTTGTTCTCTACGGAAGCTGTAGTGTGTTAGTTCATATAATCTGAGTGGCAGGTTTTTGTATGAGATTGTCATGTCATGTGCTATCATGTATTGTCCAAAGCATGCTGCGAATCGTAGGAAGAAATCTTTGTAGTCTGATCTTACTATGTATTGTCTTGCAGGAAATTTTTTTACATATGCACTTAGTGCCTTATGTTCTAGATCATACATGATAGGTGTTTCCACCTGCATTGCTCCTATGCTCCTGCACATATTACTGACATGTCTCTCCAGTAGTCCCTTGATTAGCCTGCCCTTAGGATACCATCGGAAATTGCCTGCATCGCTGCTTTGCTCGTAATCCACCAGCTCAAGTGCCTGCATCATTTTTACATGAGCTGGCTCTCCAGATGCTAGTCTTGATCCTCTGCTTTCATACTCATATAAAATCTTTAACTCTTTGTGTTCTGAAAAATCGAATTTATCAGCCTCAATGAGATCTCCGTTGGGTGTTAATATGTACCATTGTGATTCAACCTTCTTCTCCATCTCAGCTGTCTTTTTTTCTTCCTCTGGAGTTATTTCTCTTGAAAGCTCAGACAATGGATGGCCTTTACATGATATTTTAAAGGCTTTGTACCACCCGAATGGCGCTCTTTTTACATTAAAGCCTCTGCTTTTTAGATTTTCTTCTAGCATACACAGTATATCTTTTGCAACTCGTGCCGTTCCGAGATGGGAAGAGAGATGTGCATAAGGGTAGATCATTATATTTTTGATTTTGAGTTGTTCCACTGTTTTTTTTATCTCCTCAGCTGTATCAAAAACTACTTTCTCAGCTGCTTTTTCATCGTTTTTTTCTACAGCGGCGAATACCGTTAGAGCCTCCTCCATCCTGTCTCTCCTATTTTTTATTTCCTCAGGATGTGGGATAGCCTTGTCTTTTACCTCATACTCAATATAGTCGCTGTGTATGAGCAGTATTTTCATAACTATCAGTCAACCTCTTTTTACAAATTTACAATATGGTTTTTTTGGAGGAATGATTCTTTTTTTGTCTCATGAAACAGGTAGGTATTATTAAATATTTGATATGGGGGAGGCGGCGGAGGTGATTAACACCGTGTTAGAAAAAAGATTTTTGTTTTACTTGTCATCCCATCTCTCCGCCTAAAAAATGAATATATTAAATAATATAAGAAATTTTCGGAAAACAGTTTCTCTCTAGGCTAGGGATTAAAGATTTCCCGTTTTGAAAACTTTATTTTCTCATCATACATCACCCCTATCCTTCTTTTTAAATTACATCACAAAAAAAAAGTTCAACAATC
>QMSS01000101.1 GCA_003649715.1 Thermoplasmata archaeon | reverse complement strand
CCATCAACCTATCGTGGAGAAAAAAACAATTTAAAAATGCAGACATCTGCTGTGATCTATGCAAATGAGAAAATGATACCTGCTATACGAAAGGACAATGCACCGGAACAAGCTGCAAATGTAACAATGCTACCAGGGATAGTCGGCAAAGTCTTAGCCATGCCTGACATCCACTGGGGATACGGATTTCCAATCGGTGGTGTAGCTGCTACTGATGCCGAAGAAGGGGTTATTTCACCAGGCGGAGTAGGATTTGACATAAACTGTGGTGTCAGACTTGTAAAAACAAACCTACATATAAACGATCTAAACAAAGATAAGATCCGGAGACTGATAGATGAACTGTTCAAAAACGTTCCATCAGGTCTTGGATCCAAAGCAAGGGTACGTCTCAGCCTGAAAGAACTAGATGAAGTTTTGAGACTAGGTGCCAGATGGGCCGTAGAAAATGGATATGGCTGGGAAAAGGATCTTGAATTTCTAGAGGAAAATGGATGTATAGAAGAGGCTGACCCAAAAACTGTTTCTGATAAAGCGCGGCAACGCGGAGCGCCACAGCTAGGATCATTGGGGGCGGGAAACCATTTTCTAGAGATACAGATGGTAGAAAAAATATTTGAACAAGACACTGCCAAGATATTTGGCATAGAAGAGAGAGGACAGATAGTTGTTATGATACACACAGGATCACGTGGATGCGGGCATCAGATCTGCACAGATCATTTAAGAGAGCTGGAAAAAGCTGTTAAAAAATACAATATATGGCTTCCAGATAGACAATTAGCCTGTGCACCGATAAAATCAAGAGAAGGAGAAAACTATATAAAAGCAATGGCATGTGCAGCCAATTTTGCATGGTGCAATAGACAGATGATAGTTCACTGGGTACGAGAATCTTTTGAAAAAGTACTAAACGAAAAAGCTGAAGACCTAGAAATGGACATCATATATGATGTATGTCATAACATAGCCAAACTAGAGGAACATGAGATAGATGGAAAAAAACATAAAGTCTACGTACACAGAAAAGGAGCCACTCGCTCATTTGGACCAGACAGACCAGAGATCCCACAAAAATATAGAGATGTAGGACAGCCAGTGCTGATACCAGGGGACATGGGAACCGAAAGCTACCTACTAAGAGGAACAAAAGAGGCAGAAGAAACATTCGGGTCAACATGCCATGGAGCGGGAAGAGTACTATCAAGACACCAAGCAATAAAGAGATGGCGTGGAGAAACAGTGATGAAAGAACTAGAGAAAAAAGGTATATACGCACATCCAGCTAGCATGAAGGTAATGGCAGAGGAATCACCAGATGCATACAAAGACGTAACCGAAGTTGTGAATATAACACACGGGGCAGGCATATCCAAAAAAGTAGTAAAAATATTACCATTAGGCGTTGTCAAAGGATAGCAAAAAAAGAGACATTCCTCAGACAACCAAACTTCAACTTCAATTAATTTTAAATGCTAGAAAGTATATTAAGGAAAACAACCTGCGGATGGTGATGCACTTTGGATAATGATGTAGAAATCATTGTTTTTGAAGACATGGACCTCACTGGGGCAACAGTCATAGCTGGTTTTCCATCAATAGGACTAGTCAGCACCATCGTGGCCAACTACCTAATAGATGCACTCAACTTAAGACAGATAGGTGCTCTACACTCAGCACAGTTCCCAACACTATCAGTTGTACACACAGGAGAGCCCCTCTCACCAGTCAGGATATATGCAGGAAAACTAGAAAGTGGGGAAAAAATCGTAGTATTCGTATCAGAATTCAAACCCCGGCCAAATCTCATCAACTCACTATCAGATGCAATAATGAAATGGGTCAGAGAAAAAGGATGCATTCTACTCATATCACCCGAGGGAATGGTTGTAGAGGGAAAATCTTCGGAAGAAAAAATCGCCGATGCATACGCGATAGGATCAACAGAAAAAGCCAGAGCCATGCTGCGAGAAAAAAACATACCAGAGTTCAAAAACGGCATAATAGCAGGAGTCTCAGGAGTACTACTCAACAAAGGAAAACATGAAAAATTCGAGGTAATCTCCATACTAGCAGAAGCACATCCCAACTATCCAGATGCAAAAGCAGCAGCAGCAGCATTAAACGTGATAGCGCTACTCATAGGAGTAGAAATAAATGTTGTACCACTATATGACGAAGCAGAACGCATAGAAAAACAACTACAAAAATTCCACAAACAAGCAAAGCCAATGGTATCCAACACAAGCCAGATACCACAACCAAGCATGTACGGATAAAAAAACCGATATTCTATCAAACCAATACACCATCCCTAGCTACCCATCCCATAATCAAAAAAATAGATTTGTATCTACTCCACCCAAAAAGAACAACTGAGGAAAAATTCTTCCACTCATAATTTTTACACCCAGCCAACGAATTCTGATGACACAAAGAATATAAGAATTTTATAAAAGAATCCCAATCATATAAAAAAACTGTACTGACAGACAACAATTTGGAAATCTTGATAACTCAGCTAATCGATATCAAAAAACAACTTACACCACACAAAAAAAACTAATATACATCTATACATCTGAAACAAAAAAGGTAGTAAATTAGGCGAAACATATGACGGAAATCCCAAAAGACCATCCACGTTATCTCTCCCTCACATTACGAAAAAAAATATCTGAGTACATGAAAAAAGGCATTGTTCATGAAACAGGTCTAATAGCACATGGCAGAGGCGAAGCCTTCGACTATTTACTTGGAGAAACAACAACACAGCATGCTGAAGAAGCAGAAAAAACAGCTGCAGCAGCACTACTTCTCGCCAAAAAACCAGTTATATCTATAAATGGAAACGTTACTGCCCTAGCAGCAAAAGAATGCATCAGCTTAGCCAACTGCATCCCAGCAAAACTCGAAATAAATCTGTTCCACAGAACAAACAGCCGTGTGAAAAAAATCACAAAAGAACTACACAGGATGGGAGCAAAAGAAGTATATGGACAAAAAACTGATGCGAAAATACCAGGTATACAACATGACAGAGCATTATGCAGCAAAAAAGGAATATTTTCTGCTGATGTAATACTTGTACCACTTGAAGATGGCGATAGAACGCAGGCTCTAAAAAACATGGGTAAAAAAGTTATTGCCATCGATCTAAATCCTCTATCGAGAACAGCGAAAACAGCAGACATAACAATCGTTGACAATATAATAAGAGCTATCCCAAACATAGAAAAATGGATATATAAACTAAAAAAGATGGACAAAAAAGAGTTAAAAAAAATAATACAGAAATGGGATAACAAAAAAATGCTAAGAGAAACCCTAATCTTTATCTCAGAAAGATTAAACTCATTAAGAGAATAAAAAAACGCAAAAAATAGTAGAGGAAGAAAGGAGTTACAAAAGGAGTTACATTATGATGAATCAATATAGGACACATTACTCAAAAGATGTAAAAAAAAAGGATTACAACCAATCTATAAAAGTAGCCGGCTGGGTTGAGGATATAAGAAACATTGGCTCTATAGCCTTTATCATCCTCCGTGATAAAAAAGGAACCCTACAGATAACCATACTTAAAAAGCAAAATCCTGATTTATTCAAAAAACTGGTTTCAATACCTCGGGAATCAGTGATCTCTGTAAGAGGGCTATGCAAAGAAAACACTCAGGTGAGAAATGGATACGAAATACTACCAGATCAAGTAGAGGTGTTATCATATGCAGCAACACCCCTGCCTCTAGGTGTTGTAGATAAAGTGGAGGCAGAATTGGACACTCGTCTGGATAATAGGTTTATTGATTTGAGAAAACAAGACAAACAGGCGATCTTTAAAATAAGAAACATCATCCTCGCAGCTGCTCATGAATATCTTAGATCACAAGGTTTTATTGAGGTACACACCCCAAAGATCATTGCAAGCTCATCAGAAGGAGGAACAAATGTTTTTAGAATACAATACTTTGAAAAAGAAGCATTTTTAGCTCAATCACCACAACTGTACAAACAAACTCTAATGGCAACAGGACTGGATAGAGTATATGAGATTACATGGTATTTCAGGGCTGAGGAACATAACACTAGACGGCATCTTAATGAATCAACTGCAATCGACATAGAAATGGCTTTCATAAAAAATGAAGAAGAAATAATGAAGATCCTAGAAAGACTTGTCTACAACATGTGTAAAAAAGCAGAGGAGAAATGCAGAAAGGAGCTGGACATACTAAACAAACAGATTCTGATTCCAAAAATACCTATACCTAGGATAACATATGATGAGGTGATACAAAAACTACAGGAAAAGAACTCAGGCATACAGTGGGGTGAGGATCTAGGGACAGAGGATGAAAGATTACTCGGTGAGATTATGAGAGAAAACAATGAACACTTCTACTTCATCACAAGATATCCCCTAGAGACGAAACCATTTTACACTATGCCATGTAAAAACAAATACTCAAGAAGTTTCGACTTGGCATATAATGGTATAGAAATCGCATCAGGAGGACAGCGTATACATGATGTAAGGTTATTAGAAGAACGAATAAGGAGATGTGGCTTGGATCCAAAGGATTTCGATACATATCTTAAAACCTTCAGATACGGTATGCCTCCACATGGTGGATTTGGATTTGGTATAGAAAGATTTTTGATGCAACTCTTAGACATTAACAACATAAGAGAATGCATTCTATTTCCACGTGACAGAACAAGACTAAAACCATAAACGATGATAGTTATTAAAAGACACCAACAGGATATAATGCTTTTTGGATAAAATTCTCTAGAATAATTTAATATTTTCATCTGCAAATCATTTTTATCCAGATCATCTAGGAGAGATAAACCCACACACCCACACATATTTATTGCAATACATATTTTATTATATATAAATCAAAAAATTTAAATAGTTGTTTCTACATATAAATAGTTGAATTGAAAGGAATTTAGTTACAAATCGGGGGAAAATAAGATGAATATGAAGACATATCTAACAATTCTTATTTGTATGCTATTGAGTACTACAACTGTTTTTTCAGTAGCAGGAGAAATAAACAAAGATAAAGTTGAAGACGAAACAGCATATAGCAATTTATCTGACGTAGACTGGTGGCCCATGTTCCATCATGATCTAAACCATACAGGCTACTCCACATCAACAACACCACCTGAAAACGATAACCTATACTGGGAAACAACAATTGGAGAAATGATCGGGTACTCCTCTCCAGCTGTCGTCGACAACAAAATATACATATGTAACCATGGAAAAATATTTTGTATAGACGCCACAGATGGAAGCATCCTATGGAACTACACAACAGATGGCTATATACATGCTTCCCCAGCTGTTACTGACAACAAAGTAT
>QMSS01000100.1 GCA_003649715.1 Thermoplasmata archaeon | reverse complement strand
AACTCCTCTGTGTATTCTATTTCTTTGGCGTGCACACCGTAATCTATTGCCTCGTCTGGTGTATCTGTTATCATGAACACGAATAAGGTCTGTGAAAATATCAAAAACATCGTCAGAATAACAGCCATTCTATGTTTAATTTTCTTGTATAATGATTTTTCTGAGATATACACTGCACTGTTTTTGAACAGATATGTGAGGAGTAATGCCATGGGTATAGTTACCCATCTTATATTTCTTGACATGAAACACATTGCTATGAAAAGATATATGAATGAACCTGTAAGGAATATATCTCTGTCCTTTATTGTTTTGTAAAGTGCTACAATGGCAAATGTAAGTGGAATTGCATATGCTTCTACTACCTGCAAAGGTTTGATTGGCAACACATCCACAAGATTGCCAAAACTGAATCTCTGCATTGTGAAATAATCACCCACAACTGAGAATAACAGTACCAGAATGCACCAAAGAAGGAATCTATTTTTTCCTCTGAGATAGTACAATGCCAGTATAGGTACTGTGAATACTATCGACATGTTTATACCAAGTCCGATGAGAAACATCAGAGATAAAACTGGTAACAGTCTATAATCTTTTCTGTTCAAAAACCTCGTACCTAAGAAGAGAACGGAAAGAACAAACACCATCTGTAATGTATCGTGGGTGAATACTCCAATGTAAAGGAAGATAAGTGGATACAGAATTATTAAAAATGAAGAGAACATTAATCCTAAAAGATCTCTATGCTTATCTGAGTAAAAAACTTCTCTTCCGAAGAAATAAGCTATTATCCCCACAAGAACATAACACAGGAAAGCGAATGCCTGTACTGAGTACATGCTCGGAAAATCATGATAGAATCCTCTGAGGATATACTGTGTGATGTCCCATTCAGGTTTTAATGCTATAAATCTTCCCAGAGATGCTCCGTAAGGCTCTACTACATTTTTAGCTATGCCGTAATACCAAAAATATTCTGGACTTCTGAAAGAATTTCCGTTCAGAAGATGGTGTACAACAGTAAAAAAACTACCGATACTCAAAGAAAAAATAAAACTCAAATATAGATATATCTTTTTCGTAATTATCACCTCTTTTTATATTAATATATACACTCCCGCAAGGAAAAGTACGAACAGTACTCCTGCTATTATATACCAGAGATCTTTATTGTTGTTCTGTGCCGATGGTGTTACATATATTGTTGGTGGTGCTGTGGTCTTGGTTGGAGTCTGTGTATTCTCTGGTGGTTTGGTTTCTGGATTGATAACTCTTATTTTTCCTGATTCTATCAATCTACTATTCTGTTCTTCATTTTTTGCTGTTTTGATCCAAAGTCTTCCTGCAACACCTGTCTGGAACTTCTGATATTTCATATATGTTATGTACAGTGAGACTTCTGTTTTTCTATTGTTTTCTACAGACTTGTAGATCATCTGCATTGAATATGTTTTGTCATACTTTAACAGAAATAGTTTGTTCCCTTTATATAGTCTTGGTGTGGGGTAAACATCGTACCATTCACCATCAAGCTGTATTTTTACTGAAAAAACATCTATAGGTGCAGTATACTGAATGTCACTTGATGTTATCATATACCTTTCGTCAGGGTTGCCAGGGACTTTGAAAGTAAAATAATCATGTGATATTTCATCAGTATCCATCTCTATTCTTCTTACAATATTGGCTGTCTGTTTTTCTGGTAATGAAGGTTCTATGGATATTATAGCTTCGTAGAATTTGTCGAAATACTTTGATTTATGAGGTATGTTGACTGTGATCTGAAGTTCTATAGATTCATCAGGTTTGAGGAAGAATCTGTCTGGATTCACCCTGATAAATTTGGTATCTGGAATAGATGTTATTTTTTTGAAATAATCTTCCTTTCCTTCCAGACCCGCATAAATCCTGTTTCCTTCTATTATATTCTTGCTTCCACACTCGGGACATGTGTGTATCTTTCTTTTATCCTCCACAAAAGTAGCTCCACAATCGAGACATTGATACTGTCTCAGATATGGTGTTCTCTCAGAAGATGGATTTATTCTTGCTTCCTCAGGCGTCTGCACATACACAACATACTCAGTGGGAGTCTCACCCGTGTTAGTTACCCGTGTTGTGAATGTTATTGGTACACCTAAGGGAACTGGATCTATCAATCTGGATAAATTCTCCACTTTTATAGCCGTAAATATAGGCAACACTAACAGAATCAAAAAAATAGTTAATATTTTCTTCACTATAACACCTCTTTCTTGTTTATGATGGGTTAACGGCTTTCACATAGAGGGTGATTGTCTGTTGAGGATGCGAATCACTCAGATCTGTTGGTGCTAAGAAGTCAAGATAAAGAAACACTCCGCTGTTTGCTGGAACATTCGCTCCATCTGCATCTCCTGCGAATATTGTTGTCGTGGCTGTAATGTATGATGTATTTATGTGGTCGTTGGCTTCAGTAAAATTATCTGCCGAAGGACTTGCACTGTTCGAACTCCAGAAAGTTCCCATCAACACAAAAACATCTGTTCCTGGAGATGTGTCAGAGACTGTTAAGTTTGCTGGTTCAACAAGTTTTAACTGAAAATCACATGCGACATTGGACTCATTTTTTACATATATACAGTCTGCATCTGACATTACTGTTTCCGTTCCTTTGTCCACAGCCCCAATAGCCCATGTTGTATAAGGTGTTGTCTGATCTGCCTCATACAAACCCACTGCAAAATTCTTTATGGTTACAGTAATGGTGACAGTGTCCTCCTCCGCAGATTTAACTTCAGAATTAGGTATGAACAATAGAAATAACATTACAATGATGAATGCTGTGCCTATCTTTTTTCGGTGCATTACTACTTTTAGGAACTTTCTGTTTAAATACTTTACGGTAACTCTTCATCTATGAAATGATTCAGCTTTATATTCGCACGAATCAAGAGAAGAAGAAGTACTATTAGAATACCTATGACAGCACACATACCATATATTATTTTTCTCTGTGTCGTATTTTTATTTCTCAGTTCTTGTATTGTGGAGTCTTTCTCCTTTATAGTCTGTTCTAAGTTTTTGTTTTCATTTTCCAATGCTCTGTATTTTTCTAAGGTTAGTGATGTCTCCAGTATTTTTATCGTTGTCTGTGGCAGTACTGCCACATTATGATTTTTGAACTTTCCTACCACTTCTATTTTTATATTGAAAGTATCTAATGTGAAATCGGGAGGAACTCCAGCGTATATAATGATTTTCTTCGATTCTTCGGGAGATAGAATAAAATTGTTCTCTGAAAAATTTATCCAGTGAGGGTCTGGGAATCCCTCGTATGAATTCAGAAATATTGTTGTGGACATATCTGATGTGTTCGTCACTATTAAATAGCCAATTTCTACTTTTATACCTCTCGGAATTTCTCTCTCTGTAAAATGCGAACTAACCCGAATGCTATCTGCTTTTATCAGAGGTATGAGTAATATTAAAAGAATTAATATTATAAGAGGTTTGGCTTTTTTTAACCTCTTAAATCTCTTTTTTTCTATCTGTTCTACGAACTCATCCACTTTTGTTTTTTTGTGAAAATATGTTTTTTTCATGCCTGCTCACATCCTATAGTCATGGTGGAAGAGTATTCGTCATATGAAGATGATTCTGTTGGTGCTGTTATTCTGATATATAATGTGAATGTATCATTTACAGCAAGATTGGTTTTGACTGTGACATATGTATCGTATGCAGTTATTTTATTGTAGTTTGTATCGTCAATACTCCACTCTATGACACATTGATCCACATCTGGTGATGTACCCACTGCCCATGTATTGCTTGAAGAGTCTGTGAACTGAGAGAACTTTATTTTTATGTTCTCCACTACATTCCCCGTATTCTCTATCACACAGGATTGGGATGTTGATGTTGTACCCTTGTCTAAATACCCTATACTGATTGTCTCTGTTGTTGTGGATACTCCGAGAATTATACCTTCGCCATATTTTATATCTATCGAATGTGAAGTATCGAGATCGTGTCCTGTCCATGTTAATGTTCCTGAAGCATCTGTGGTTTCATCATGATCATAAGATCCATCTATCCATATCTGGTATGCTTGAGATGGTTCTAATCCTGTGATTTCGTAAGAAACTGAACGAGAAAGTTTAAAGATAGTTAAGGCATCATCAGAATATGATGCTACATATGCATAATCACCTGAAACGAAGGCATAAACAGCACCACCGAGGTAATTAGGTGATCCTGATCCTGTGATCGCACTAACATGAGTAGGATTGGATGGATCGGATATATCAAAAATAGTCAAGGCGTTATCGCCACCTGAAGCAACATAGGCGTATTCGCCTGAGACATAGACAGAATAAGCACCACCGAGGTAATTAGGTGATCCTGATCCTGTAATAGCACTGACATGTGTAGGACTGGAAGGTGTTGAAACATCAAAGATTGTGAGGGCATAATCAAAATTAGAAGCAACATAGGCATAGTTACCTGAGACAAAAACTGAATATGGATTGTTAAGGTAGTTTGGTGACCCAGCACCATGTATCTCTCCAACATGTGAAGGACTGGAAGGTGTTGAAACATCAAAGATTGTGAGGGCGTCATCATTCAATGAAACTACATAAGCATAGTTACCAGAGACATAGACAGAGATAGCACCATCTAAATAGTTAGGACTACCTGCACCGTGTATTTCTCCGACATGTGTTGGATTACTTGGATCGGATATGTCAAAGATTGTGAGGGCGTCATCAATATTAGAGGCAACATATGCGTAGTTACCTGAGACATAGACAGAGATAGCACCACCGAGGTAATTGGGTGATCCTGATCCTGTAATAGCACTGACATGTGTAGGATTGGATGGATCGGATATGTCAAAGATTGTTAAGGCATTATCTCCACCCGAAGCAACATAGGCGTAGTTTCCTGAAATGAATATACCTCTTGGATAGGAAAGGTAGTTAGGACTACCTGCACCATGTATCTCTCCAACATGTGAAGGACTGGAAGGTGTTGAAACATCGAAGATTGTGAGAGCGTCATCAAGATGTGATACAACATAAGCATAATTACCTGAGACAAAAACTGAAGTAGCACCATCTAAATAGTTGGGGCTCCCTGATCCTGTGATCGCTCCGATATGAATAGGGTTGGAAGTGTATCCACTTGCATCTGCTGTCCAGCTTGCTATAGTTGCATCCTGTGTTGTATTATCAGGGTCCCAGACATCTATCGTAAATTTACATTCTCCTCCCGACACAGTAGCTATGAACCTCTCAGAGTCTGCACCGTTATCAATTTCTAAATAATCTGGTGAGACTGTAATAGAATCAAAAGTCCATGGTTCTCCCGAAGCATCAAAAAACACATGCTGTCCTGTGTT
>QMSS01000099.1 GCA_003649715.1 Thermoplasmata archaeon | reverse complement strand
ATAAAAACATGATAGAAGAAAACATTGGTTTTTTACTTGATATTATACGATTAATTGTTGGAGTATTGATACTAGGCTATGCATCATACACAGACATAAAAACCCGAAGAGCATCAAACATATCTTATGTTATTGTTTATCATTAGATAAAGGTTGTATATCGGACCACAATATAATAATCAATAATAAAAAAGATTTTTGGTTATTTGTATATAGAGCATAGGACGTCTCAACAATTTTTCATCTCCCAAAGAAGGTGTAGATAAAGCATCAGGTTGCAACCCAACTTTTTCCACTCGGTAAAAAACTGTGATACGGAAGGCCTTTTCCAAAAAAATCTTTTATATGAGATTTAAACAGGGTTGTACCCCCTGCTCAAACAGCATTTATGCTCCTATAAAACCTATGATGTTTATAATCCTCAATCCAAATCTTTCAAAGCAAAAGTTACACTATTGTTGTGGACTTATTTGGCGGTAAGAACCAAAGATATGTTTTTTCACATCTCCCCCCAATAACCCTTTTCTTAGGAAATATAGATTACATCAAACAAGAGATTCTACTACTGGAGAGATATGAACTGATAAGAAAATCTATCATCCACATCTATCTATCTGTACTCCAGACAATAGATCTGGTTTGTTCTCCTATCCCGAGTTTGCCTTAATCAACTGCAACCGATCTCCTCACCCCTCTTTTTTTGCATCAAACAATTTTTTTACATTCTAGTATACCATTCTCTACCAGATTTCATGAGAGAATCCTTCTATCAAACCCATAGCTTTTTTGTCTTTCTATGTTGAATAAAACCTGCCTCTGGTAGGATCAGTATAGCCAAAGCCTTTATCTCCAGTCTCTTCTTTCTGTCTACCAAAAGATGTCTTTTTTCATTTAACAACTCATTTAACAACTCTACAGACTCCTATTACCATTTTTGTTTCCCCCTTAGTTTCCTCTGGGATGGGAAACAATTTTTTTGTTTCAAAAAAGTTGTTGCTCTCACCATTAATCTATGATTAAATACTATGGTTTCATGCTGATGAATTATCAAACACTCTGTACAACTACAAGTAATTTGCTTATCTAATTCAACAGGAAAATGAGAAATTAGTAGATTATCTTAGGTGATCATATGTTCGATAACTCAGATGAAAGAGCTAACACTATAAACTAGCATATAGGCACTAGACTTAGCCTAGTACTACAAAGGAATATAACAAGTTTGAGAATAAAGAATCTTTTTTTTGCTACTATTATCACAAAAAAAGATAAAACAGATACCCGTCAACAGAAAGTGTCATATAGTTGAAATTACATTATAATAATCATGTTTCAACAATTCATAGATAGAAGTGATGAACTAAAAATTTTAGAAGAAAGATATAAAAGCAATAAACCCGAGTTTCTGATTATCTATGGGAGAAGAAGAATCGGAAAAACCGAACTAGTACTCAAATTTATAAAAAATAAGCCAAACATATATTTTTTAGCAGAAGAAAAACGTGACATCGAGAACAGGAACGAAATGCAGAGTATAATGGGAAATTTTTTAAATGATGATGAATTTAAACTTATAAAATTCGATAATTGGACTAGCTTATTCAAAAGTTTTTTAAAAAGAACTAAAAAAAGAACCATAATAGTTATAGATGAGTTTCCATACCTTATCAAGCAAAACCCAGCAGTACCATCTGAATTTCAAAAGATATGGGATTTATCTCTAAGTAAGTCAAACATGATCCTGATTTTGATAGGTTCTTCGATTAGTATGATGGAAAAATTATTAGGAGAAAAGTCACCTTTACATGGCAGAAGAACAGGTCAACTGGAAATAAATCCAATTAATATTTTTGAAATTAAAAAATTCCTACCAATGTATAAAATAGAAGACTGCATAAATGTTTATGGTTGTGTAGACTGCATACCCCTATATCTAAAACAATTCAGAGGCAGTTTATCATTTTATGAAAACGTAAAAAACATTTTTTTAAACAGAGATAAACTACTTTACAGCGAGGCAGAGATACTACTTAGACAAGAGTTTAGAGAAACCGCAAACTATTTCTCTATATTAAAAGCAATATCCTTTGGATACACAAGGCATAGCGAAATTGTCAGTTATACAGACCTCGACAAAACAATTATTTCTAAATACATACAAAACCTGGAGAAAGTAAGAATAATAAAGAGAGAGTATCCAGTTACAGAAAGAAAAGAAAAAAGAAAGAACGCAAGATATATCTTTACAGATAATTATTTCAGATTCTGGTTTAGGTTCATATATCCAAATAAAACCATCATAGAACGAGGTGAAGCAGAACAAGCCATTAAAATTTTAAAACAGAATTACAACTCATATCTTGGTCTTATTTTTGAAGAAGTTGTAAAAGAATTTTTATGGAGAACTAAGCCATTCCAATTCCAGAAGATTGGCAGATGGTGGTATAAAGATAAAGAGATAGATTTGGTAATGCTGAACGAGCAGACGAAGGACATTGCTTTTTTTGAATGTAAATGGAAGAAACTAGGCTATCAACAATGTTTAAAAATCTTAGAGGAACTGCAGGAGAAAGCAAGTTTTGTAGAATGGTTTAACGAGAAACGAAAAGAACATTATGGTATTATCGCAAAAAAGATAGAAAACAAAGAGGATCTAAGAAAAAAAGACTATCTCATTTATGACCTAGATGACTGGGATATAAAATAAAATCAATTATCTTAAAAAAACCTTTCACATTACCATAAAAACATGATAGAAGAAAACATTGGTTTTTTACTTGATATTATACGATTAATTGTTGGAGTATTGATACTAGGCTATGCATCATACACAGACATAAAAACCCGAAGAGCATCAAACATGCTATGGATAATAATGGCAACTGCAGGTGGTTTTCTGCTCATCATACAATACCTTACCATAGGTTTCAATAACCCATTGCAGCTACTCATGATACCATTGATGATAGGATTTGCATACATACTTTTTCAACTTCGGCTCATATTCGGAGGAGCTGATGCCAAGGCTATAATGGCACTATCCATACTGGCACCATTCCATCCCACAATAAACAATGAACTGCCGTTATGGTCCTCTATGATGCCTTTCCCATGGATCATATTCTCAAACTCCATCATTCTATTCCTAATAATACCACTAGCTCTACTACTATACAACATAGCAAAACATGATCTGGAGCTACCATACTGTCTACTTGGATACAAGATGAGTATAGACAAGGCGAAAAAAACATTTGTATGGCCCCTTGAACGGATAACAAATAATGGTAGGAGGAGATTCGTCTACATGCCTAAAGATTTCGACATAGAGGAGGAGTTAAAAGAATTTGAAAAAAGAAAGATTCAAAAAATATGGGTCACACCCAAGATCCCATTCATGATACCATTGTTAATCGGATTCATAACATCCTTCACATTAGGAGACATCCTTTTCCACCTGATGAACTCCATAATATAGAAAACACCCCTCGCACATTAATCATAATAAGTTTTTTTTTGAAAACATGGGATGAGGTTAGATTTTTAACCTACATGTCCATTCCTCTTGGAACACAAAAAAAGAAATATAATGTTTCACGAGTTTAATCCAAAAAAAGTCTTTAGTATGGGAGGGAACAACACAGGGTGACTAAAAGAGACTACTACGAAATCCTAGGTGTGCCAAGAAATGCAACTAAAGAAGAAATCAAAAGAGCCTACCGTAGACTGGCACTTAAATATCATCCTGACAAAAATCCTGGCAAAGATGCAGAAGAAAAATTCAAAGAAATATCAGAAGCCTACGCAGTTTTATATGATGATGAAAAAAGAGCCATGTATGACAGATATGGACATGCAGGTATAGACCAACGTTACAGCTACGAAGACATATTTAGAGGAACAGACTTCAGCGACATATTCAGAGACCTGGGTTTCGACTTCGACTTTGGATTCACCTTCGACGACATCTTCGAACGATTCTTTGGACATAGAACAGGTTTTGAAAGAAGAACAACAGTTAGAAGAAGAGGGGCAGATCTAAGATATGATATAGAGATAAGCCTAGAAGATGCCTACAGAGGTATAGAAACCGAAATACATGTACCCAGAACCGAAATCTGCAGTCTCTGCCATGGAAGTGGCGCAAAACCTGGTACACCCATAAAAACATGTCCACAATGCAATGGAACAGGGCAGATCAAAAAAACACAAAGAACAGCCTTTGGAATACTAACACAGATAACAACCTGCCCCAGATGCCATGGAGAAGGAACAATCATCGAACAACACTGCCCCAGATGCCATGGAAGAGGAGTTGTGCAAAAAACAAGACGCATAGAACTCAAAATACCAAAGGGAGTAGAAGATGGATCACAACTCAGACTACCCGGAGAAGGAGAAGCAGGCATACATGGCGGAGAAAACGGAGATCTATATGTTGTTGTTCACATAAAAAAACATCCAATATACACTAGAAGAGGCGCAGACCTATACTTAGTCAAAGAGATCACATTCCCCGAAGCCGCATTAGGAACAAAAGTAGATATAGAAACACCAGATGGAGGAGTTGAAAAACTCAGAATACCCGCAGGAACACAAAATGGTGATACATTCAAAATCAACAACAGAGGCATGCCGCGTCTACACGGCAGAGGACATGGAAACCTATACGTCGAAATACACATAAAAACACCCGAAAAACTTAGCAGAAAAGCAAGAAAACTCCTTGAAGAACTATTACATGAGATAGATAAAAAAACACAACAATGAAAGTATAAAACAGGTACTTGGAAATTATTTGTGGATGAACGCAGCATCTCTCCATAAGCGTGACACACATTGACAGTGATATAGTTTAAGGGAGTATCAACAATTAACTTCGCAGTACCCGCTTTTAACTAAATTGTTCCTGACGATGTTTAGACTACAATAAAATTAAAGTGACAGAGGGAAAGGGTGTAAATTTGGCAAGTGTCGAAAATGAGTGGTGAGAGCGTTTTTGGAAGGCAACTTGAAAGTGGAAGAAAACTGGAAAGAAAAGGGAGATTTCGGGCACGAGCACTAAGATTTGCTTACCCTGCTTTTTCATCTATCTTTATGCGATAGGCAAGAAAGATATATGCCTCTTTTTCTTTCTATTCTGTTATCTATTCTGTTACATACGTCACAATATAGCCCTGACAAGCCCCAAATTACTTCTAATATTGATCTTGCTGATACATTCATTTATAACCTCGGGGCCCCTCCTTATGCCATCTATCCATTCCTCCATGGCATCTATTGCCCTAAACGCTAAGCGAAGCATTATCTTTGAGATTAATGGATTCCCGCTCTTCATCAGTTTACTTACCAATCTTCTGGAATTGTAAACACTCAATTTCCAGCCACATACAATGCACAATCAATTGCCTCTTCAGGTAATTTGAGAGATATGCAAAGTCAGCTTATTTCTCTCTATTACT
>QMSS01000098.1 GCA_003649715.1 Thermoplasmata archaeon | reverse complement strand
AGAGGCTTCTGATGGTGGGTATGTGATAGTAGGTGAGACAAAATCTTTTGGTGATGGTGTTTATAGTGATGTTTGGCTTATTAAGACTGATGCTGATGGTAATGAGGAGTGGAATAAAACTTTTGGTGGTGGTTTTTGGGATGCTGGTTATTCGGTTTTAGAGGCTTCTGATGGTGGGTATGTGATAGTAGGTGAGACAGAGTCTTTTGGTGCTGGTGTTTATAGTGATGTTTGGCTTATTAAGACTGATGCTGATGGTGTGGAGGAGTGGAATAGAACCTTCGGTGGGGGTAGTGATGAGGTTGGTGCCTTTGTTATGGAGACCTCTGATGGTGGGTATCTACTGACGGGGTATACTTCTTCTTTTGGTGCTGGTAATGGTGATGTTTGGCTTGTTAAGGTTGATTCGGATGGGAATGAGGAATGGAATAAAACTTTTGGTGGGGATGGTGATGAGGTTGGTATACATGTTGTGCAGACATCTGATGGTGGATACCTCCTGGTGGGTTATACATACTCCTTTGGCATGGGAAATGAGGATATATGGGTTATAAGGACATATGAGGATGGTAGTATCAAATGGGATAAAACCTTTGGTGGTGTTGATGAAGATTTTGGGGTACATGTTTTGCAGTCATCTGATAGTGGATATGTTGTTGTTGGTTGGACTGAGTCTTATGGTGTTGCTGGTAGCGGCGATGTTTGGCTTATAAAACTGATGGCTGAGAGTGAACCAAGGTTTGAGGTAAAAATCACAGGTGGAATGGGTGTTAAAGTAACTGTTAAAAATGTTGGTGATGCAGCGGCATACAACGTGAGTCGTGATGTCAGGATATGGGGTGGTCTCTTAGGTATGATAAACATCTCAGATAGCTTCTTTTTCGAGGTCCTGGAGCCAGGTGAGATGGTTACTGCAACATACCTACCGATTGGTTTAGGTCCGCTTCATGCTGTGGTAAATGTAGATGCCTTAAATGCTGCTCCAGTGGAGAGCAGGAGAGATGGATTTATAATACTGTTTTTTGTAATGTTTTCCTAAAAAACATATTTTATTTTTTTTATTATTGAATACCCCCCATGGGGTATGAATATGGTATTTATCAAATAAGATGGGGAGGTTGGAAGGAGAAGTTTTTTTTTGTCTCATGGGGAATGTTTTGGGAAAATTGTAAGATTTGGGATGTTTGTTTGTTTTTTTCCAAATGTTTTCCAACAGTTTATATAGAGGAGTGCATACTTATTTTTATTATTGATTGTTTGATGAGGGTGTGAGTATGGGTAGGCGTGATGTTGTTTGGGTTGTAGGTATGATGTGTGTTGTTGTGGTTGTTGTTCTCGGTGTTTTGTTTTATCCGTTGATGACAACGTCGGCTGTGCCTTTTGCTGTTGATACGTATGCCACGGAGGAAAGTGTTTCTCAGCTTTCTGATGCTATGAATAGTTTTTCTTTTAGATTGTATAGGCAGCTTTGTTCTGATGATGATTTTGTTGGTGGTAATGTTTTCTTTTCTCCGTATAGTGTTTTTGTTGTTCTTGCTATGGCTTATGAGGGTGCCTATGGTGAGACCGCAGTGGAGATGCAGGATGTATTGGGTTTTCCGCAGAACAATGAGACATCGCTTTGTTCTTTTGGTAGGATCTATAATTTGTTGAATCATAATATGCAGGGGTATGTTTTGAGTACTGCAAATGCTCTGTGGGTTCAGAGGGGTTATCCTTTTTTAGATGGTTATCTGGATTTTGTTGAGAAGTATTATATGGGTAAGGCGGCTGATGTTGATTTCGGTGATGCTGATAGAACGGTTCAGTTGATCAACAGGTGGGTGAGTGATCATACTGGTGGTAGGATCAGGGATTTGTTGTCCAGTGGTGATGTAGGTCCTTTGACCAAGATGGTTCTTACAAATGCGGTTTATTTCAAGGGAGATTGGATGTATTGTTTTGATGCTGATAAGACTAGGGAGGCTGATTTTGAGGTTTTCCCAGGAAATATTGTGAGTGTTCCAATGATGTATCTTGATGGAGCTCATGTGGATTTGAATTATAGTGAGTCTGATGAGATGCAGATCCTGGAGCTTCCATACAGGGCGGGTAAGGTTTCTATGATTATTCTGCTGCCAAGGGATAAAAATATTTCAAGGCTTGAGAGTAGGTTGAGTTATGAGAATTTTTCAGACTGGATGCATTCCATGAGTCAGAAAAAAAACGTTCAGGTGAGAATCCCAAGGTTCGAGTTTGAGAC
This sequence comes from Thermoplasmata archaeon, assembly GCA_003649715.1. Lineage (GTDB taxonomy): Archaea > Thermoplasmatota > E2 > DHVEG-1 > DHVEG-1 > B82-G9. Next base: position 3,334 of record QMSS01000098.1, on the reverse strand, counting down.
AGAAAGTTTTAGTCTTAAAAAATGTTTGATAGGCATGGGTATGGAAAACCCGTTTTCTAGTATGAATGCGGATTTCTCAGGTATGACAGGGATGCGTGGTCTGTATATCGAGGATGTTGTGCATAAGGGTTTTGTTCAGGTTGATGAGCGTGGTACGGAGGCAGCGGCTGCAACAGCAGGTAATGTGGCTCTGACTGGTATGCCTAAGATAATTAAGTTTACTGCTGATCATCCATTTATTTTTCTGATTCAGCATAAGGATACTGGTGTTGTTCTTTTTATGGGGAAAATGATGAATCCAAAATAAATTTTTTTTTGTTTCATTGTTTTTTCTTTTTTTTATCTAAAAAAATTTAAAATTTGTATGTGAATAGTTATGTCGATTGTTTCCTGCTGGGAATATATGTGTTTGTTATTCTTTTAAAATATATATATTTTCTTTTATTTTGATTAGATCTTGGTTTATGCATCTTGTGTTTGTATATATGACTGTTATATTGTTTTCTAATAGAAATGTTGTGTTGCTGCAATTGTCTGTAAAAAATTTGTTTGCTTTCTTAACAAGTTTAAGTTGTTCTTCGTTTGGTCCAAAGGGTATTACTGTGTAGACTCTTCTCTCTGCGATTGGTGGTAATGCTCTGGCTTTCCAGGGGTCTAATAGTATAACTGTATTCGTTGGGGTGTTGTTTTTTATCCATAGGAAGCTTTTGTAGTCTTTGTCGTCTATTATATGGTAATAGTTTTCATGGGTGTTTCTGTCTATAGCAGTGTAGGTTGTTATGAGTAGTAGAAATATTAGTAGTATTAAACCGGTTTTTCTGGTTGGTTTATTTATGTTAATTAGCTCTGTATATCCTTTTCCTGCTATTATAGACATTATCAAAAAAAGTGGTATGAAGGTTCTCTGGTAGGGGAGAAAATATGTTAGACCGGTTCTCGTGAAAAATAGTATGTTTAGTATTAGTATTAAAGAGGTTAGAAGTAGAGACCAGCTTTTTTTGTCTTTGCTCTTGGTTATAATATATGCTCCTGTTATGAAGAAAAGGCTTGGTAGGATTCCATATAATAATGGTATTCCATGTAGGTATACATCGAAATTGAATTTTATGTTGCTTATACCTTTTTCATGTAAAAATGGTAGATAATTGGGTGTGGAAACGATGATGGAAGATATTATTATAGAGAGGAGGGGGATTGTTTTAGATTTTTCTTCTTTTGAGAATATTTGAAGTAGGAGGTAGATTGTTAGTATTAGAAGAAGCACAAATGCGGTTGGTGGATGTGCATATAGGAGAAATGTTGTTAGTAGGAATAGTAGTATATGGTTATAGATTGTTTTGATATTTGTTAACTTAAAGGCAAATAGTAATGCTAGTGGAATAAAAATCAGACTTAGATTGATGGGTATAAGGAAGACTGGTCCACCCATTGTCACATTGCTAGGTAGGATAGCTATTAGTAATGAGGAGATAAATGCTTCTATTTTGCCATATAGTCTGTATACAAAATAGAATACTGCTAATATGGATGTTATATGTAGTATTGTTGGTAGATAAATCCATTGTTTTATACTTAATTTAAAAACTAGATATATTAGGGCTAGAGTGAGATGCCATGCTTTTTCCATGCCGAGTGAGAATTTTTCTCCTGTATACCAGTCTATATGTGATCCTGATACGATTTGTTTTGCTTCTGCTACATGAAACCATTCATCTACATGTAATAGATAGGGATAATTTTGATGAGGATAATGTGTTAAAAAACAAGCTAAAAGTATTATTAGAATCAGTAGAGACCATTCCTTCATACTATATACTGTTTTAGGTATCTTCATTTTGGTATTCATTTTTGATAATACATTATTCTGTTAAATATATACCCTAGTTTTTTTGTGGGGTGATGTTAGAAGGAGTTGAAAAGAAATGTTGGAATTGTTATAATGGATTTAAGGTAAAAAAATTGTGGGTGCTGGTTTTTTTTATTCTCTTGAATATTTTGAGGTATCTTTTTTCTTCCTCTCCTCTCTTATATATTCTATGGTTAGGCATGCTACGCCTACTACTAACAGCCAATATGCATAGATTGCTACTTGATTTGCTAGATTCTCGTTTCCAGTTGATAGTAGAGCTGCTGCTGTAATGAGTAGTAATATGGCGTATCCAATTGGTATACGGCCGTCAAATTTTAATATAGAAAATATGGGTATCAAAACAATATAAGATATAAGTATTAGTAGATCACTGGAGTGGAATATCAAGTGAGATACTAAGATAGAGGCTGTCACTAGGATATAAGGGGCTAATATTTTGAAATTCAGATGGATATCATAGTGAGATTGAGATATAAAATTGTTTATTTTATCCAATATTTTCTCTCCTATGTCTCTGCTTCGTGGGGGATAGTGACTATATCTAGTTTTTCTTTTCATAGTTCTTTTTCCTCAAGTTTTTTTGGGTATAGACTAAAGCGTCTTATTTTGGACAAAGAAGAAGAGAGGGGATTGATGTTTTTTAAGGTTTTTTAGTTGTTTTTACCTGAAGGTTCTGGTTTTTTCTCTCTTATTTATTCTTTATTTTTACATGTTTTCTTGAATATTCTATCAATAGACATACTGCTCCTACTACTAGTAACCAAGAGGCATATATGATTATCTGATTAGCCAGCTCACTAATTTTATATAACAGTAGTATTGCTGTTATTATAAATAATAATATAGCATAGTATATGGGGATTTTTCCATCAAATTTTAGAGTAACAAAGATTGGTATCAATATAATATATACTATGGATATCAATAGAAGATTATATTGAAGTATAAGGTGAGATGTGATCAAAGTTGTTACAAGTATATATGGCATATGTGGTTTCAATAAAATCTTGATTTCTTTTGATATATACCATGGTTTATAGTATCCCTTATGTTCTCTATTACGCAGATGTTCTAAAAACTCTTTCCATCTAAATCTTTTCTTCCAATCATAGACAAGGTAGCCGATACATCCAATAAATGTCAACCCAGATACAATTAGTCCTATCTCAAACCAATCCTGTGGTGTATATCTAATCTCTACAGTAAGATTCCCTGTTTCATTAATCCAGAAACCATTTATCACGCCATAAAGTGGAACAGGTTTAACCTTCTCAACCAACTTTCCTTCCTTGTAAACTCTAGCCTCCCATAGTGGATCATAACTCTCTGCAAAACTCAACATAAACGGTTTTGTAGCATTACTAATCTCAACCTTCCATAACGTTGGATTAATCTTCTCATAACTTGTAACATTAGCTGGAGTTTCATTTACTTTAAATAAATCTTCTACTGTGTAGTTTGATT
>QMSS01000097.1 GCA_003649715.1 Thermoplasmata archaeon | reverse complement strand
TTAGGTTTTTTTGTAGTTTTTTGATTTCTTCTTCTTTGTTGGTTAACTCTATTTTTTTTGTTTCTAGTTCTTTTTGTGTTTTTTCTATTTCTTTGTTTCTTTCTTCTAGCTCTGACTGGCTGATTTTTCTCTCCTGTTTTATTTCGTTTATTTCCTCGTTTTTTTCCTCTAACTCCTTTTGTTTCTTTTCCAATTCTTTTTTTATCTTTCTGATTTCGTATGTGTTTTCTTCGATTTTTGATTGGGCAGCTTCTAACTCACTCCTTATGTCTTCGATTTCTTTTTCCCTCGTTTCTAGCATCCTTTGTCTTCTCTGAAGCTCAGCGTTCAGTTGTTTGATCTCATAGTTTTTTTCTTCCAGCTCCAGTTTTGTTTCTCTTAGTCTCTCGTTTATTCTTCTAATCTCTAACCTATGTTTTTCTAAATCCATGTCTTTTCTTTTTATCTCAGTCTCTAAATGTTTGATCTCCTCATTCTTCTCTCTGATTTTTTCTAATATACTTGATGATGATGGTTCTATCACTATCTTTTTTGCCGTGTTTTCTTTCTTTTTTCTTTCTTTAACACCTGTTCTTTTTATGGTTTTTCTGACAACACCTATCTCTCCAGCTATTTTTCCGTTTTTAAAAAATGGTTTAGTATCAATCTCTAAAGACAGAACATCTCCCTTTTTAGTCTGGACATCTAGAGTATATACAGGTGTGGTTTTTCCAATCAGTCTGGACACATTCCTATACATAACTGTTTTACGCGCATCTTCTGTAAGGAAAAAAGTTTCTTCAAGAGGTAGACCTAGCAATTCATCTTTTGCGTATCCAATCTGTTTACAAAAGGCTTCATTGACATCGATAAACTCTCCCCTCTTGTTGGTTATAAAAACAGGTTTCCTGCTGTTTAAAAAAGTATTGTATGATGTTATATCATCATCTGTATCTATAACATTGACATTGTTATGATGATTATTTTTCCTCATCCTAGTGTACTTATCAAACATATGTTGTATCCCTCACCCCAAAGCCACACTCTTTCCAATCCCCTAACAAATATGTGTGGGTAAATATGCTCTATCAATCCTTTTTTCTATACTCTGAGATTTTTACTCAGCTCATACTTTTTGTTTTTTTTAGAAGTATGTAAAGATGAGAATGTGCTAACAGGATATTAATCTTTTTTATATTTAGAAAAAATTTAGATGTTACATGGACTGTAAAGCCCCCTCTTCTCCTTTAGTCCATGTTTTTTTAGCTCAGATCAGAAGATTTCTTTGATTGTATCCAACTTCTTCTCTAGAAAGAAGAAGAACACATGTTTTTTTATATCATATCTCTAGTCAACAGTTTTTCTACAGCTGATTTTAAATCATTGTAGTTTTCTTGTAGTTGCTCATACCGCTGTTTCAGTTCATAGTATTTCTCCTTGTAGGGAATCTCTATATCATCCGTGAATGCCAAATTGTTTTTTTCCAACGACGGTGCATCACCATTCTCAGAAGTTTTTTTATAGAGACCACTGGCATGTTTTTCCCCTATTTTTTTAGCTAATATATCCCTACCTAGCTTTCCAAATGATGTCTGATCAAGTCTCTCAAGTAGCTCCTTACATTTTTTGATGTTGACATCAAGTACATTTACCTTCCTACGGTGTTCCATTACATTCTCTGAAAACTGTTTTCTGTCAATGTCCTTTATCAGTCTTTTTTCTGTGAGATCCATCAGACTTTCTTTTAATGCTAATCTCTGTTTTTCAAGCACCTTTAAACGATTATTCAGCATCTCTCTAAGAGCAGCGGCTTCTTCCATGTATTTCGCCATCTCATCATCATATCTAACAAAAATATTGTATAGCTCCTCATTTGATATAGTACTATCTGTTAGAAGAGTAGTGATCTCAGGAGATATTCTATCTTTAAACTCAAATCTTTCTATAGCCTTAACCGCCTTGGTGTACCATCCAGGTATAAATATCAATCCATTTTTATCCTCCTCGAACTGATCAATAGGAAAACTCAGAACTGTATCAGACTTCTCATCCTTTATTTTGTATCCAATAAGATTTTTCTCTCCATCATATATCATATCAAAAACTGTTCCAAGTTTTTCACCTGTATCCTCTAGATAGACTGGTTTCCCCCTCATATCCTTCTGGAGAAATGGTTTCTTTTTTCTAGCCGTTGATACCATGTTTGCTACGTTTTCCTTCTCCAACAATGATGATGTTGTCACTGTTGTAAAATCTGTGAAGACATCTTCTTCCTCTCCTCCCTCTTTTTTACCGCAAACCCTGCTGTTTTCTACAACATCATCGTCATTATCTACATCTTCCTTTTCTTCCTTTTTATCTGAATGAAAAACAACATTGTCATCCAGCTTAGAACTCAGTTGTTCTCCATCCTTTTTATCAGATTTTTTATCAAAAAACGCATCCCTTTTCTTTTTTTCTATGATGTCTTTAGATTCATCCCTTTTTAAGCCTATTCTGATCCTTTTTCCTATACCGTTTTTAGAACCCTGTTTTTTATCTAAAAAAACAGAATCAGTTTTTTTCTGTGAATAAGAAATAGATTGTCTATCACCGTTTTTTCTAAAAAAACGCATCCTTATCCCTCTCCCTCCATACTATCTACAGGTTGCATCTTCCCTCCAACATAAGTAATGGGTCTCTTTGTTCTTTAAGATTTCGGAGTAAATGAGTAATATACCAGGAGAACAAAGAAATAGGAACAAGTAGCAGACCGAGAAGTAGCAGATACGTCGCTACTGCACCCATTCCCAGTGCTATTGACTCAACAATAAATCGATTACTTGAGAATAAATAGTAATTAGTCTTCATCATCAAATATAATATGGAGACAAGCATCGTTAGAAACGTTGTTAAAACTATTTTTTCCCTAAGTTTACAGCTTATAAAAAAAGCAATCAGAGCTGACAGCACAGATGAGGTAATCATCGCTAACATCTCGCTGCTCATAAACAAAAACAATGGCACAACCACCAATGAAGCTAAGATTGGTTTTCTAAAATCTATATCCGCTAAATCTACATGCGCAATCCATGCAAGATGTCTGCCAACTATCCTTCTTATCCCCTGTCTAAAAGATTTGATATAGTACAAAACCCCCTTTTTAAGATAGATTTTTGGTGCATAACACCAGGAGAGATCAGTCATCCAAAAACCATATCTTTTTGTTAAAAAGGATGCTGCTATTATTGCTGACATAGTGATACCTGATAAAACACATGCTGACAAAACATCAAGACATACCACCGCTATATATCCATCATCCCACAGAGATAAAAGATTTGTAACCAGCTCATCTGGAAATAGCAGCCAAAACGGAGAAGAATAAACCATAACATCCCCAATATATGTCCCATTCTTTGTATCATTACCAGCAGTGACAATAAGAGGAACCTCAGCATACCCACCAGATTCTACCTCAAACATGGTCCTATGTATAAACTGAGACATATCCTTTTTCCCAAAAACAATACCTCTCACAGGCATCACACCAGGATTCACAACAGGAAGCCTCTTGGGAAAACCCGTTTTACCTGGAGCTATCGTTCCCAACTGATAATATCCCTTCTCTGGGAATTCCCCCACACCTATTGATGCAGAGACCGAGTCATAGGCGAAAACATGAATAAAAACCAGTAACACTACATACATAACCAGAAACATGGCGAACACTCTTTTGACATCAAATGATCGGGATCCAAAAATGTAGAACCTTATCTTTTCACTCAGAGTCCTTGTCTTCTCAGGAACGACAAACAATGATACAACAAACAAGATAACAGATATGATCAAAGGTGTAAAAACACCAACATATGTTGTAGTCCCCTTAGATGCGGCAGGCTGCGCTATCCTTCTAAAACCCTCATTTATCCAGATACCAAGATACCCCACTAGGGGTATCTTCAAGGGTTGTTTCCCAATAGAAACTGTTTTTCCAATAAAATTTTTTTCCGTAACATATGGTTCTGGTATATGTGGTCCAGACTGATCCGTCCATCTATTTGCATCACCCTTTGTTATAAAAGCTGGTTTACCCCACACCCTTTTTATACCAACAACCCTATGCACCACCACTTTTTCCTCCGGCCAACTAAGCCAGCTTTTAAACACTATCACATCTCCCACTCTAACATCCTCTATATCCACAGGTATACATGCTACGACATCTCCCTCCATCAAAGCAGGGCTCATAGAATTAGATGTTATGAGACTAAGTGGAAAAGATGTGCCTGCCCATATTGAGAGAAAACGAGTTACTATGAGCAACACTATTGCAACAAAAAGTATGTTTCCAATCAATGATTTCATACTTAGTCTCATTTTTTTCATAAAAAATTCTTCTCCAAACCAAAATATTTGAATCAAATTTTTCTCTAAATCTTACCTTATATCCTCAGATATACATCATATTTAGATGATCTATTTTTTTGACAAACTCCTCTTTTCCCCTCCCTACATCTTGTATCAACTAAATTCCTCCATATCCAATAGTTAGGATAATGAATCATCAAAGGCTCTGATGAAAATATTTTATGAACTAAAATCTTTGTATTATGTTGCAAGATTTGATCCCATCCCAAGATCCAGCAAATCTGGATTTGGATATATACAACAAAATATATATGTCTTATGGCTTTTTGTTGGTGGATAGCTAACTTGAGGTGATCTAGGGTGATAAAACAATTTCTTTTGATAATATTTGTTTTCCTCTTCTCCTCCTCTTAGCTATACTTTGGTACCTATAAACTGTTGCAGATGTTTTTTTATGCTGTCTGTGTCTCTTCGGTTCCAAGGCTAAGGAAGGATGCTGGGTTTTTTATGGTGTTGTATGTTGTCTGTATCCAACCACTACTTCTTACATTGGTGCTTATCCTCAGCTCATCTATTCGCCCATCATATGCACCCAAGTCGCCGCCATATCCTATTAGAGTCGCGGTTGTTGGTCCATCTCTCAGGTTGTTTATGCCAGAGTTGGTGTAGTTGGCCAGTGTGCCGTTGATGTAGATTGTCTTGTTGTCGGCTATGCCATTGTTGTATGTACCGGCGATGTAGATCCAGCAGCCTGTTGCTATGGTTTCACTGTCTATCACATCTCTACTTGTTCCATCATCATCTCTTGTTATATGTTTAATGTGGTTGTTTGGTATGTCATTGTCATGTGTTCCAAATCCGATGTTCCAGCTACTTGAACCCTGTGATTGTGTGAAAAACATTTGATCTACAGCATTGCTATCCATGTACACCCACATTTCTATGGTATATGTATCTGCGTTGGCTAGATCGATGCTGCTATCAGTTCCTAGACTTATGTAGTCGGGGTTTGTGTTTGGTGGTGTTCCATGGAAATCAACTGAACTATTTACTATACCTGTGTTCACTGTTGGGTCTCCTGTTTGTGTTCCATTGTTTCCATTTCCCGATGAGTCTATAGCGTTTATCTCGTTTAGATGCCAGACTCCGCCGAAGTATGAATCCCATGTGTCTGCAGGGTTTTGTTGGCTGCTGCATGTGGGGTTTCCATAGTACATCCATATTTTGGTATCATGGTTTGCGTTTAGACTGATGATGTTCACCCATGCTGCTATTTCGCCT
>QMSS01000096.1 GCA_003649715.1 Thermoplasmata archaeon | reverse complement strand
TGGTTTTTTTTATATCTGTTTCCTGGGAGATATTTAGGGGCGACACATTATGATGATAGAAGCAATGTTTATCGAGGTGAATACCCTTTTTGTGAGAGTGAGACAAGGGCTGTAAAGAGGTTTGTGGATACACATAATGTTGTTATATCTGTGTCGTATCATACATATGGAGAGCTCATTCTTTATCCATGGGGTTATACCACCCGGTCTCCTTGGGATAAGGATGTTTTTGTGTCAATAGGAGAGAACATATCGAATATAAACAAGTATTTTTTGACTCAGTCAGTGTATCTGTATCCCACGTTAGGTGATGCAGATGACTGGCTTTATGGACGTAAAGGAGTTATTGCATATACTATAGAGCTTGGATGGAGCTATGCACCAGGTGATCCAGAGGTTGTTTCAGAGATGTGTTTTACTCATGTTGGTGTTAATCTATATGTATGCGAGGTATCTCATTCCATATTTTCATAGGGAAAAAATTGTTTTGGTTCTCACTGATGGTTTAGCTGATGCTAGGGAACGTATGTAGTTAGACCATCTGAAATGGAAAATTATATATGGAAGGTTTTTTTGGATTTGTATTTCTGCTGGTAGAAGTATCTCCAATTTTTTGTGGGTGTTTATGATATTGCTTTTTTTATACGAATCTGATGGTTTCTAGGTTCATGGGTGCTGCTGTGTTTAGATTGAATTTTTTGTGTACCACTGAGGATATGTCTACGCATTTTGATTCTTCTCCATGGTTGAAGATGATTCTTTCTGGTCGTGGCGACATGTTGTTTATGAATGTTATGAGTTGTCTTCGGTCGCTGTGTCCTGAGAATCCATCGCATGTTTCGACATTCATTTTTATTTTTAGTGACACAATGTTTCCTGATATGTTTAATGGTATTTCGCTGCTGCCTCGTTGTATTTTTCTTCCTAGTGTTCCTTCTGCTTGGTATCCAACGAATACGATGGTGTTTTTTTCGTTTGAGGCCCATTCTTTGAAGTATTCCATGACAGGGCCCCCATTCATCATGCCGCTTGTTGCTAGTACGATGCAGGGGTCTTTGTCTTCTAGTATTTTTTGTCTTGTGTCTACGCTGTCTACTCTTTTGAATATGTCTGATAGCAAGGGGTTTTCTCCCATTTGGAATATTTGGCTTCTTAGTTTGTTGTTCAGGTATTCAGGATAGGCTGTGTGTATGGCGGTGGCCTCCCATATCATTCCATCTAGGTAGACTGGTACCTCAGGTATTTCCTTGTTTTTCATTAGGTTTTCTAGTACTATCATTACTTCTTGGCTTCTTCCTACGGCGAATACTGGTATTAGTAGTTTTCCCTTTTTTTTGAGGCATTGTTGTGCTATGTCTTTGATGCGTTCTGTGGCTTCTCTTCTACTGGGTTGGTAGTCGTCTCGTCCGCCGTATGTGGATTCTATCACTATTGCTTCTACGCGGGGGAAATGGTTTACTGCGGGGTTGAATAGCCATGTTCTCTCATATTTTATGTCTCCTGTGAAGGCTATGTTGTATAGTCCCTCTCCTATGTGGAAATGTGCTATGGATGATCCTAGTATGTGCCCGGCGTTGTGGAATGTTAGCCTTATGTCTGGTGTTATGTCGGTTGTGTCTCCGTAGCTTATTGTTATGCAGTGTTTTATCACATTTCGTATGTTTTCTGATGAGTATGGTACTTTTTTTGCATCAGCTGCTGCTACTTTGAGGTAGTCCATTTGTAGTAGTGTCATTAGGTCTCTTGTTGGTGGTGTGCAGTATACGGGTCCATCGTAGCCATATTTGTATAGTAGTGGTACTAGTCCGCAGTGGTCTAGATGGGCATGTGTTATTACAACTGCGTCTATTGTTTCTAGTGGTAGTACCTCTGGTAGGTGTATGTATGGTGATCCATTGTTTTCTGATGAGACGTCTATTCCACAGTCTACTAGTATTTTGCTGTCTTGTGTGTGCAGCATGCAGCATGATCTTCCTACTTCGCGGAATCCTCCTAGTGCTACTATTCTGATGAATTTTTCGTTGTTGGACAACCCACGGTGTAGTCTTCTACCTATTTTTCGTAGTATTTCTTTTCGTTCATCGCTCATTGATCTGAGGAAGCCACGTATTTCTTGTACAGTTTTGGATTGTATAGGTGGTGCTCGTATGATGTTGGGTGACCAGTTTATGCTTCTTCTTATCTCGTTGAGTAATACGCCTTCTTTTCCGATTGCTGCTCCTGGTTTGATTGCCTCTATAGTTACTTCTCCGACATCTGGCTGGAAGTATATGTTGGTTATCTGCGCCTCCTTAGGTATGATTTCTCTTATCTTTTTTTCAGCGGTTTCTACATCTGTGACTACAGAGGGATCTGGACGTACTACTATGCGTTTCTGCAGCATCTTAGCAAGCTGTTTAACCAGGTTTTTGTTTTCAGCGAATTTCTCAGGAGTTGTGGTGTATATGACTAGTAATGCTCCTTCGAATTCTACATCAGAAACATCTATGCTGGGAGGTATGAATCCTCTTATCCTACCGCTTATCTCACGTAAAACATCTTCTACAGTCATGTTTTTATTACCTTCTCTGGTCTCTATAAAACCCCTTTATATTTGCATGGTCTGATGCCTGACATTTAGATGTTAAATAAAGTTTTCTTGTATAACAAACAAATATTTGATTGATATTTTTTCCAGATCTTTTTTCTATTAAACATCATGTTTTTTTGGATTCTATGTCTGGTCTTTTAAGATAACTCTTTTATCCCCCCATTTTAGATACAAGGGGGGATGAGTAGTAGTCCTTGTCTGTTTTTTTTTATTTCATCAGTTTTTCTAGTCTTTTGTTGATTTCTTCCCCTGGTACTTCTTTGAATTCCCCTTTGGTTATTATAACCATGTCTATTCCATTGCCTGACGCTGAGTCTCTTCTCATGGCAGCAGATATTGCTCTTGCTGCTAGGTCGATGCCCTCGTTGACTGTTAGTCCTTCTCTGTAGTGGTCTTCTAGTACGCCGAAGACGTAGGGTGATCCAGATCCACCAGATGTGTATTTGTCAGGTATGGCTCCTCCAGCGGCGTCTAGTGAGTAGACATGACCTCCGTGTAGGTCCCATCCGCCTAGTATTAATTGCACGTAGTAGGGGAAAAACTTTGTTGAGTTTAGTATGTTTGACATTAGTGTTGCTGCGCTTTTGACAGGCATTCTCATGTCTCGTTTCAGACGGTAAAGGTTTGCTTCTGCGCTTAGATACCGTGCTAGTATCTGCACATCTCCTACGAGTCCTGCGGTTGCTAGTGCTAGGTGTTCATCGATTTTGAAAAGTTTTTTAGTGGTTTTATGGGCGATGAGTGTACCCATTGTTGCTCTTCTTTCACTGGCTATTATGACACCATCTTTACATACTATGCCTAGTATGGTTGTACCTGTTTTTTTTAAATCCTCTTCCATAATAAGTTACTCCTAAAAACTTGGAAAAATACAACCCAATAATCATGTATCCTTTATTTATACTTTATGTCAAAAGGTTGTAGAATAGCCTGTTGAAAAATTAAAATTAGCCCCCAAGATCCGCGAGGCTTGGAATATGCACAAACGAAAAAAAACAGTTAGGAGGATAAGTCTAAAAAAGATTAACAAGAATTTAATCTTCCAAAAACTAATCTTCCAAAAACAGAAATTGTATTGAAAAGCCAGTACAAATATACACCGGGTAAAACCAGGAAGACCACCACTTTCACCAGTTGGCATGTTTCTATCTTTTACCATTATGCTCCTTCGGATGGAATCCTACCGTGATTACCATGCATTTCTGGAAAAACATAGTTTTTGGAGGAAAACATTCTGTTTCAAAAAAACCTTCTAAAATAATGTCAAGTTTTCCAGGTTTTTTTAGTCATAACTGAGTTTATGTTAAAGAGCATTGACACGCGATGTTCTATTCTTCCAACCAGGAAGGATCAAAAAAACACTGAAGGATAATTTCAATCGCTTAAGTAACCGTAAAAAATTTCTACAAAATTAGAGCTTTTTTCAACAACTTAAATTGTCTAAAACGATGAATATTCCTTTTCAACTGCATCACAATTATACTAAAATTTCAATATTTATATCTCAATTCAAATTTCTGGCAAAGTCCAGCAGTACAAAAAGGTTTTTCTATTAATAGTTAAAAAATTTTTATTAATACAAAAATGCAGTACCATACTTTTAAAGAATAAATGTCAAAAGTATAAATACTAAAAAATAATTTTGTTATCTATCCATAATGGTCCAAAGATACATCATTTTGACGAGTTTTGTTTGTGGTTTTGATATATTCATGCTTCTGATTTTTGTTTTTAAAAAAACATACTGGGTAATCTGTATAATTAGAATAATGGATCAAATTGTAACAAGGAAATAAAGGTAGAAGAGAGAAGAAATATTTTTTGACTTGATTATTCTGGTAATTTTTATAAAGAAGATCTCTGGTTTTTGGTATTTAATTTAGCATTCCCCACCATCGCCATCCACTGTGCCATCGTAGTAGCACTGTATATATGCCGATAAACAAACTGTGCCTCCTAGGAAGTATTTGAATGTGGCCTGCGCATCAACTCTGCCCCAATTATCTCCTACTGTTGGATATTGCTCCATGCTGTCTACACTCCAGGCCCACTGGCACCACCAGGATACTATAGCATACGACATCGGGTAGACAAATACAGGGCGAGGGCCTGAGAAGAGGAATATTCCTTTTGCAACAAGTTTAAATAGTACCCAGCCCCATGCATTTCTCCCTTCAATTATATACCATCTAATGAAAACTCCGTTTGGCTTTGGATATCCAATCGTTTTTCCTTCTAGGGTTTTTACTAATGGTTCTTCAATAAACTCACCGGATATACCTCCCTCCTCTGTAGTTAGGTAGGCTAACTCGTATATGCCAGTGGCCTTTTTATTGACCCAAATAATTTTTCCATTTTTCGTAAATTTGTCTACATTTTTGAGTATGGATTCGAATACTTTTTCGACAGATTCGTTATCTACATCATACCCACCAGTATAGCCAGTGAGATACATCATTTCTACTGGTGCTTCTGATTGTGCGGCTATTGATATCGGAGAGTGCAACAGCATCAGGGATACAATAACAACTCCAGCTCCTACAACACTATATTTTTTTCTATCTATTTTTCTCTTCCCCAACTGTCAACACCCTAATAGTTATTACCGAATGCCATATATATATTTTGTGATTAATGGACTACAGAATCATTTGTGGATGAGCAAAAACCCATCCACTGCATACCCATTAAAATTCATTTGGAATATCAGAATTATCTTTGCCGATATTTAACTACCATCATATAGGTAGTCTAAGATTATCGCTATATTTTTCTAACTTATTTTCCTCTTAAGTCCAGCATGTTCAGCCGAAACACAACTGAGAGTCTGATGTTTTCTCAGGAAATCATGTATCACTCCCCTTAGCTGGAAAAAATCTTGTTCCACACCTGAGATTCCTAATTCCTCTCATTCTGACCTCACTTTGGCCTGATCTCAGAATGGTATCTCTCTATCCAATTCTGACCCAATGCTACAACTCCTTTGCTATATGGTATATCTACCTTATCTATCCAACAATT
>QMSS01000095.1 GCA_003649715.1 Thermoplasmata archaeon | reverse complement strand
ATCCATCTGCACTTGATTTTGATTATATACCTGAAAAACTACCTCATCGAGACGATCAACTCCGTAGACTCGCTCAGATATTCAAACCATTGCTCGGCAACATCTCTCAAAACGCTGTCATAAAAGGACCTGTTGGAACAGGTAAAACTGTTGTTGCAAAAAAGTTTTGCAACTCCATGGTTGATATAGCACGTAAACAAGGAAAAATCATAGAATACGTTCATATCAACTGCAGAAAACGTTCAACAGATGCAATGGCTCTGCTGGGAATACTAAACCATTTTGACCCACGTTTCCCAGACCGTGGTTTTTCAGTACAGGAAATGCTGCAGATACTTAATAAACATCTGCAACGTAGAGAAGCACAGCTATTACTTGTATTAGATGAGGCCGATGCTTTACTTAGAAAAAGTGGTTCCAGCCTCATATACAATCTAACTAGATTCACTGATGAAAAAATAGGAACTGGCAATCCCATCTCCATCATAATGATCTCACAGAGAGACGTTATGTCCATGCTTGAACCATCTGCCCTAAGCACATTCAGAAGAAGCAACATACTACTATTAGACAGATACAGTCGAGAACAGCTATACGACATCATCAAACAACGTGTAGAACTAGCATTCCACAGAGGCACAGTATCAGAGGACAGCATACATCTCATAGCTGACATATCATCTGAATGGGGTGATGCACGTTTTGCTATAGAACTTCTCTGGAAAGCCGGTATGTATGCAGATCAACAACACACCCTACTTGTAGTACCAGAGCATGTACGTGCTGCAAAAGCAGAGACATACTCGGTTGTAACTGAAACAAAACTAAAAAATCTCGGTAGGCATCAACTCCTAACACTTCTCTCTATAGCTAAACGATTAAAAAAAGATGACACAGCATATACAAATACAGGAATGGTGGAAAAAACATATGCTATAACCTGCGAGGAATACAATGAAAAACCAAGGGCACATACCATGTTTTGGAGCTATCTAAAAGAACTACAAAACGCGGGTTTCATAGACATCAAACTCTCAGGGCGGGGACAGGTAGGTACAACACAGCTCATATCACTACCAGACATACCTGCAGAAATACTGATGGAGAAACTACAAGAATTATTAAAATGAAAAAACCTCTTTTTCTCTGTAAATACATGTAGAGTTCATAGGGCAGTTCCTGCAGACAGGTTTTTTCTTACAAAAGGTTTTACCGAAAACAACAATAAGTGCATGCAGCTCACCGTAGATTGAAACTAATTTTTCTGTAGGGAACCTCCTCTGAATATCTCTTTCAAAACACTGTCGTATATCATCATAGGTCTTTCCATCTACTGTTATCGGCAACCTGCTACATATACGCCTAGTATATGCATCAACAACAAATATTGGATGACCTCCTGCATATAACAGTATAGAATCAGCTGTCTCAGGTCCTACACCACTTAGCGACAACAACTCATTTCTGATATCCACAGTTTCTCTGTTAAAAAATCTGTTGAGATCACCATTGTATCTATCCTGTAGATATAAGGACAGTTTTTTGAGACGAAATGCCTTTTGATTAAAATATCCAGATGGTTTTATCATATCAGAGAGTCTATCTATATCCATTTTTGCTATACTGGTGATTGTCAGAGCATTATTTGATCTAAGGTTTTCTAAAGCCTTTTCCACATTCTTCCATGCCGTGTTCTGGGTCAATACTGCTCCAACTATTATCTCAAAACGTGGATCAGTACTGTTTTTCTCATGATATTTTTTATCCACAGGCCACCATTTCTGTGGACCAAAATATTGTAGAAGAGAAAAATATAGTGTAACTGGAGTCACAGCAGCCATACTCCTCTATCCCCTCTTTATAGTAACTCTATTTTTTGTGTTAGAAATGCCCCAGAAGAGAATTGGTGTTAATAATGCTTGGTTGTCCTCATATTTTGCGGTTCACAATTTTAAGAACACTCCTTGTTTTTTCATCAGCCGTTTTTTCTAACTCTTGGATTTCCTGCAATGTTTTTTCTACAAAACTCTGATCCTTTATCGAACTAAGATTGATTTTTACATTGAGAATCGCTGATCTTACACCCGCATCTGCCATGAGAGCTGAAACAGCAGAATCAGTTATAGAATTCTGATTTCCCTTTTCAGCAACAACTAATGCAGTATCTAATACCTCTATACATTTCCTGGCTGTGTCTAGTGGTACAGATGCTGCTTTTTTAAATGCATTCTGAAGCGCTTGTTTCCTCTTTTCTTTCTCCACATCGTTTTCTCGAGGCATCTTTAACGCCTTCATAACCTCGTTAAAAGCCATGGTGTCCATGTCAACTAGTTCCATCAACTGTTTTCTCAGCTGTTCGCTTTTTCTTAAAACCTTTTTGATCTCCTCCTGTACATCCTTATATTTTTCCTTACCCCTTGTTAGGTTGCATACCATTGAGACCAGGCTTGCTCCAACTGCTCCTGATAGTGCTGCTACGGTTCCTCCACCAGGCGCAGGGCTGTCTGATGCTAATTCATCTAAAAAATCGTTTATCCTCATTTTGATCAAATTGCTCATTTTTTTTCATCTCCCTGTCTTTTCTATCATGGTGTCCAGCAGTTTTTTTTCAAGCACTTGATCTAATTTAAAGTCTTCAAGCCTTAGATAGTGATTTGCTACATCAAACAGAGCCTCTAGTGGTATAAGACCTACGATTTCACTTCCAATAACGGGTACGCCATATCTTTCCGCCTCGTTTTTTATTGTTTCGAAAACACGATGAATAGGTGTTTTCTGATAGTTCACTAGATTCATAGATACCTGTACAATATTTTTTTCTTTTATATCAAAACCCATGGCCTTAACATATCTATATCCACCGCTGCTATGACGCACTGCCTTTGCTATTTTTTTGGCAACATCTAGGTTGTTGGTTCCAAGGTTTACATTGAATGCAATCAAAAAAAATCGTGCTCCTACCGCGGTTGCACCTGCAGTGGGATGTATCCTATTTGGACCATAATCTGGTATCTTATTAGGATTCCTACCTATCTCTTTCTTAAGCCCCTCGAACTCACCGCGGCGTACATCAGCCAGGTTACGTCGATCCTCACGTTTCGCCGCTTCTTCATAGAGATAACATGGCACATTTGTTCTCTCAGAAAACTCCTTAGCAAACTCATTAGCAAGCTCTATGCATTCCTCCATAGTAACATTGTACACTGGTATGAATGGTACGACATCGATAGCACCCATACGTGGATGCTCACCCTTGTGTTTGTTCATATCTATAAGCTCCACGCATTTAATGGCAATGTCCATAACAGCAGCTTTCACATCATCTGGGGATCCCACTAGAGTTACATCAGTTCTGTTATGATCAGGATCTGGTGAAAAATCCAATAGCTTCACTGCATTATGTTTTTTGATAACACTAAGTATCTCATCAAGCACCTTCTTGTTTCTTCCCTCACTAAAATTTGGTACACACTCAACAACCTTAGACAAGACCATATCACCGTAAACCCTTAATCTAGGAACTTCTTTTAACAATTTTGGGGGGAATCAAAAAAAACATGGAAAAAGCAGATATAATCATAAAAAACGCTGCTGAGCTGATAACACTACAGGGTCCAAACAGAGCACGTGTAAAACATGAGATGAATACATTAGGTATTATCAAAAGAGGCTCTATAGCAATAAAAGATGGTAAAATACTAGATGTAGGTAAAAATCTAAGGTACAGAGCAGAGGAAACTATAGATGCCAGTGGAAAAACAGTTATGCCCGGTTTTGTTGACCCACATACACATCTCGTTTTCGCAGGATCAAGAGAATTTGAATTAGATCTAAAACTGAAAGGTTTCTCATATCTAGATATTCTAAAAAAGGGAGGAGGAATATTTTACACTGTAAACAAAACCAGAAGAGCTTCAGAGACGGATTTAATAAAACAGAGTATAAAACGCCTTAACATAATGCTTCTACATGGAACAACAACATGTGAGGCTAAAACCGGGTATGGTCTAAACACCGATGCAGAGCTCAGAATACTAGGGATACAAAAAAAATTAAACAACATACACAAAATAGATATCATTTCAACATTTCTAGGTGCTCATGCTGTTCCACAGGAATACAGCCCAGATGAATATGTCAACATTGTTGTAGAGGAGATGCTCCCAAAAACTCAGGGAATGGCACATTTCTGCGATGTGTTCTGCGAGCAAGGAGTATTTACAACAAAACAGTCAAAAATAATCCTAGAAGCTGGGAAAAAAATAGGGTTGACCCCAAAAATCCATGCTGATGAGATCACAGACAATGGTGGAGCATCACTGGCAGCAAAAATAGGTGCGATAAGCGCAGATCACCTACTAATGTCTTCCATAAACGGGTTGAAACAAATGGCATATGCGGGTGTGATCGGTGTTTTACTACCTGCCACACCGTTTTCGCTCATGCAGGAAAAATATGCTCCTGCACGAAAAATGATTGAGATAGGTGTTCCTGTTGCCCTAGCTACAGATCTAAACCCCAACTGCTGGACTGAAAACATGCAGTTCATAACACAGCTGGCATGTCTAAAAATGAGGATGACACCAGCTGAGGCAATCACAGCTGCGACCTTCAATGCAGCATGCTCTATAGGAATGAACAACAAAGTAGGTAGCCTGGAAAAGGAAAAACAGGCAGACATAATAATATTAGACTGCCCCAATCATAAACATCTACCATATCATTTAGGTATAAACCTAGTGGAAACTGTGATAAAAAAAGGAGAAATCATCAACCTATCTAAACTTCAAGCCAACCCTCCACAAAAATATACATAGACATATCTATAAAACCATACATACATAAATCTGTATCTATATATCCAACATGTTTTTTTTTGTTAAATAAAAAAATATATAGGCTCCCTAAATTAAGACTACTATTTCCTACCCCTATATTTTTCCTCTTTATGAGTCTCCATTATCTGACAAGCAATATGATACACCTCATTCCTGTAACTATTATACTCTGGATACTCCCTTATAAAATCCTCAACCGTATTTTTAACACTCCTCTTTCTCCTCTTTATTATAAAATCATCCAGCTTTATCGTCAATTTTCTCTCAAAATTATTTTTCTGATAATGCCTATGTATCTCATCCAATACCACAACTATCTCTACTGTCGACAAAACAAAAAGCAATGTTGTCAAAACAATTATGTAACCTTCTCTTATCCGAACTGCATGCTCTAGTATAACAATATCTATCAACAACACGACAAATGGCAATAAAAAGGATATTTTCTCAATCAATGGTGAGTCCGTCAGCTCTCTTATAATATTCCGCGTCTTATTAAGCCGTGCCATCTCAGCTGCCCCCAAATAAAGTATCACGTTTTAATAATTTTATGATTTATTTTCTAAGAAATACAATTTCCCTACAAAATAATAAGTCAAGAACATAGCAGTAATTAGATTATGTACAGTTTTCGTTTCATTGGAGAAAAAAAGAGGGATATAGAAACAAACGAACACAATAAACACAATATTATACACAAAATTTAATAATGTTTAGTTAAGGACACAAATAATTGGACACATTAAAGTTGAATTGATGTTTGTCCAAGAATTGATCGATGTTCTTTTGCATATCCTCAATAGATGAAAAATAGGTTGAATTTGTAACCATAGTT
>QMSS01000094.1 GCA_003649715.1 Thermoplasmata archaeon | reverse complement strand
TTTTATTTTCTAACCATTCTACTATTTGCTTTAACACAGTATCCCCTCCTATTAGGTGTTAATCCTAGTAGGAGGGATTTAATTTTATCGGATAAGTCTTATGTTGACAGTCTCGAAAAGAAATAAAAAAACTTTTTTGGATAAAATGTTGAACAAATTTTGCTGGTACACACGATGAACAGGAAAAAAACTATTATTTTTCCTGTTTTTTCTTAGACTCCACCTGTATATCTTCTTTGATATCTGCTAGTTTCTTCGCTAGCTCTATGAAATGGTTGATGTTGCTTTTTGCATTTATAACCAGTTTTGCACCATCAGGTGATCCACCACCATGCATACAACCAGGAACACCAGCACCTATTGTAAGCCATTCGATAAGACGAGCTATCTTTGCTCGTGATTTAGCAGAACTATTTGCCTTTAAATATTTTTCAAGAAGCTTTCCATATCTAGGATCCTGTATGTCCCTATATGACGGCAAACACCCGGTCTCACCGATACCACCTGCTATGTCCTGTGTTAATCGCTTGGTTTCATATGGAAGCGTTGCAACGTGAACCTTGTTTACATTAGAGAGCAACGCATCAGGTATCCATACACCTGATGGATGTTGTTTTCCAAGTGCACCTGCAGCTATACCCATGCCAAAGGTAGTTTCATTGTTTATTATCATCTGTGTTATTTTTTCTCTAAAAACTTTTTCATTAAGACCATTTGCTCTTGCCATAAGAATAGCAGCGCCTACCATGACATCTCCTTGACCAGCTACACATCCACCTATGGCGGATCTGTAGAGAGAGATAAAATTCATCACAGCTGATAATGTGTATCTGTATTCTCTGCACATAAAAACTCTTTCTTTGGGGACAAATACATCCTCAAATAGGAGATAAGCCTGTGTTATACCTCCTGCCTTCAGCGGGATGTCGAAACCTTCTTCCTGCTCTCTCATGTCACTAGGATGTCTTGTCTCGACAATAGTTAGATTGTCAACGTCTCTTGGGATAACAAATGAGATAGCATAATCACTATCAGATTCTTTGTAGCTGGTGCCGGGCATAATAAAAATCTCATTTGCTGCGGCAACACCACAGATCATTACCTTAGCTCCTCTAACCACAATACCATCTTTGTTTTCTTCAACCACATGCAGACTCATATCAGGATCCCTTTGTTGTGATGGACTTCTAGATCGGTCACCTTTAGGATCAGTCAGGGCACCAGCAAGAGTTATGTCCCTGTTTTGCGCATCCATAAGCCATTTCTGCATCCTTCTATGATATTCTGTTCCTAGGTCATGATCCATGTCATATGTAGTGGCCCACATTGCGTTTAACGCTGTCAAACCAACGCATCTACCACCTGTGCATGTTCCAGTTAGGTTAAACATCAAACGTTTCATATGTAGATTTGCATACATGTCCTCAGGACTACTAATTATAGAGAGATACCGGGAGATTTTTTTTCCTGTCAAACTAGACTTTGTTGTGAGAATGTCTTCATACTCTCTCTTCATGGATGCTTCAAATATCTTGGCATGCCCTTCGACTGTTCTCCTAGTTGCTGGATGAGTCGTTACATCCACTATTAGCTCACCAAACTTGTAGATATTTGCCTTCATATCCTTAAGGCTTTCCAGATACTCCTTGGGTGTTCTCATCTCTTACCTAACCTCCAGAAAAAAGACATCATTATTTATGCTTTCTCCACATATTTTTCTCCTTATTCCTACTTTTTTTGTTTTTTAAACTCCCATTCACACCATAGATTATCAGGATGTTCATCTGGCGGACAGACTTTGCATTCAACAACGATGTCTGGACTGAATTCATGCGCAAAAGCTTTGAGAAAACCCCATCTGACATTTTTGCATGGAAACTCTCCCAAACCCTTTCTGATACGTGTATTCTGAACACGGCATCTAATATTTCTCACAATAGCCCTGTCCTTCTCCACTGTTATTTCTTTGTCCTCCAGATCCAAAGCCCAGCTGGTGAAACGCAACGCCTTTATCATAGACATGAGATCCTTCTTTTTGATGTCAAAAAATTTTTTAAGGCGACGCGCTTCGATCTTACCCATAACCTCCCAAACCTTTTGATCTATCTCAGTAGCAGCCTTGGTACCAAATGATTCCTCTATACCAAGAAAATATAGACCATCTACAGCCCATAGATTTCGCATATGAAGAAAGATAAAATCAGGTATTCGCTCAGTTGGGATTTCCAGCAACAATTTTCTGTCCTCATCTCTAGCCATTGTTTATTCTTCCCCCTGTTTTTTGTAGAAATGAAATACAACACATCTTTTCAACACCTCTTTTTTGAAGATACAAATGAGAGTCCTGAACAGTCTTGTATTAAAGTTTCCCTTATATTCCAGATATTTTATTATCAGATCTTCTCTGATTTTTTATCTCTTCAAATTTTGTTGAATTTAAATCCAATTAATTCTATGATTCTTTCTTTTTTAATCCAATCGAAATTGGATAGGAGGGAAATTTTTTGTTGTCATCCAAATGATAATGTTTCCAGTCATTTTTAGCAGCTGTGGGAGTAAAGCAATTTTTTCGAATATTGAACAAACGTAGAAAAATCCTCTCATATCTTATTTCATCTTTTCTTTTATTGCATTGGTTAGTTTTGGTAAAACCTCATATAGATCACCAACGATACCATAGTCAGCTGATTTGAATATCAATGCCTCTGGATCCTTGTTGATTGCAACCACAGTTCCAGAATCACGCATACCAGCTATGTGCTGTATCTGCCCTGAGATGCCACATGCGATGTAAAGCTTGGGTTTAACCTTATGACCTGACAGTCCAATCCAATGGTCCTCAGAAAGCCATTTGAGATCAGCGGCAATTGGACGGGAACATCCAACTGTTTTTCCCTTTAAAACCTCTGCTAGTTCTTCAACTAGTTTTATGTCCTCTTTTTTTCTGAAACCTCTGCCGCAGGAAACAATTATTTCTGCATCTTCAACATTGACACCCTCTGATCTCATCTCCTGAACATCTAATATTTTTGATGATGATTTTTTCACATCAAACTTTTTCTTTACAATATCTCCATGGCGTTTTTCATCTGCAGGCAGCGGATCGAAGACTCTTGGTGGAATGGTAATAATTTGTGGTTTGGAATTGAACTGTTCTACGGCAACAGCATTTCCACTGTACACAACCCTTTCAGCAAACAAGATGTTTCCCTGTAGGTAAATGTTTGTGGAATCTGTTATGCATCCAGTTTTTAGTTTCGCCGCTAGACGTGGTGCAAGCTCCTTACCACTCTTATTAGATCCAATCAGAACCACCTCACAGTTGTTTTCCTGGATCACATTTATTAGAATCTCTGTGTATTCCTCCACCTTGAACTCCTGATGTTCAGTTTCGGCGATATAAACCTTGTCTACACCATGATATATATACTCTTCTGCATCTTTCTCATCATCTTTTCCAATTATCACTGAAACAAGTGTTTTATTCAGCATGTCTGCAAGCTCTCTACCTTTATTTAGCAGCTCAAAACCTAATTTTTTGTTATCAGAATAAACCAAAACCATGATATTTTTTCACCTCAACAATCCTTCTTTAGCAAGACTATCAACCAGTTTTTTCACAGCATCATCAATATCATCCTGGTAGATGATGTTTTTACGTTCCATGGAAACACCCTTTATATCAACGGTTTCAACACAGGGGTTGAGCTCATCGTCTATCAAAGATTCAACATTCCATTCATGGATAGGCTTGTTAGAAGAAGCAAGGATCTGCATGAGACTTGGCAGACGTGGCTCATTTATCTCCTTTGTAACCGTGATAACCACAGGGAATGTGGACTCAACTGTAACAACCTTGTCTCCAACATTCCGTTCAGCTACAACCTTGTTTTTTTCTACCGTGATCTTTTGTGCATATGTCATCTGCGGGATGCCAAGCAGTCCTGCAATTCTTGGCCCTATCTGACCTGAGAAGAGATCTATAGATGCTTCGCCGCATAAAATAAGGTCATATTCACCAATCTTTTTTATTGCAGCAGCGAGAAGACTGGAGATAACATGATAATCACTGTTTTCAGGAGCAGAAATCAGAATACCCTCATCAGCACCCATAGCAAGTAGTTCCTTGATTCGTTCCTTGGCATCTGAGGGACCAACGGTTAAAACAGTTATCTTTCCACCATGTTTCTCCTTTATCTTTATAGCTTCCTCCATAGCATTTTTGTCAATGTCACTAATCTTCTGCGGCACACCACTTAGAAGGGGTTTTCCTGTGTTTGGATCAATCTTTATCTCAGATACATCAACAACCTGTTTTGCACAAACAATCATGTTCATAGCCTATATTTCCTCCCATCAAAAAAACAAATATTATTTTTTTGTTATTCTTTTACATCTGTTATTCCCTTCTTTTTTTTCTCTAACTCTCTCAGTTCCTTTCTCTTTATCTTTCCGCTTTGTGTCTTGGGAAGAGACTCTACAAATTCTATTTCACGTGGATACTTGTATGGTGCAGCAACCCTTTTAGTATGTTCCTGTATGTCTCTAGCGAGTTTGTCTGAAGCCTTGTTTTTATCATGAAGCACAACATATGCTTTGACAATCACTCCTCTAACACTATCTGGGCTTGCCACTGCTGCGCATTCGAGCACATCTGGATGTGAGATAACAGCTGATTCAACCTCAAATGGGGAGATACGGTATCCACTAGCCATTATCAGGTCATCATCTCTGCCACTGAACCAATAGTAACCATCTCTATCCATATAAAGAATATCACCACTTAGAAACCATCCGTTTTTGAAACTTTCACTAGTTTTATCAGGTTTGTTCCAGTATTCTTTAAATAAACCAGGGTCATCATCTTTAACAGCTAGTATTCCTGGTTCCCCAGCTGGTAGGGGGTTACCATTTTTATCAACTATTGAACATCTGTGACCGGGTTGGGGTTTACCACAGGATCCAGGTTTGATTTTCATACCTCTGATATTTGACACATAGACCATGATTTCTGTCATACCTATGCCATCATAGATATCAAGGCCGAATCTTTTTTTCCATTCCCTTATAACCTCGGGGTTGAGTGGTTCACCTGCGGATATACAGTGACGTAGAGAAGAGAGATCATATTTTTTCTCAGCATTTTTAACTGTTAAGAACATTCTGTAGGCAGTTGGAACAGATGCTAAGTTGGTTACCTCATATTTTTCTATCAGTTCAAACCAATGTTCTGGATCAAACCTTCCATTGTATATGAGTGTTGACACACCCCATCTCCATGGATACAAAAATCCGTTTCCAAGTGGAAAAATCCAGTTTAGATCACCTGTGTGTGCCACTAGATCATTTTCCTGCACATTCTGCCAAAAAAGCACACTTGGATCATTGCCAGGAACCCATCTATGTAGGTGAACAGCACCCTTTGGATCACCAGTTGTTCCGGAGGTGTAGCAGAAAAAAGCCATGTCCTCGCTCCGGGTAGGAACTGGTTGTAGATGTTTAGATGACTGCTTCATAAGCTGGTCATATGAAAGCTGATCGCCACTGATTTCATCGCCAACAATTATGATGTTTTTCAACGTTGGACAGCTATTTTTAATCTCTTCAACTTCCTTGGCATATCTGGGTGTTGTTATAACAGCTTTTGAGCCGCTGTCATTGATCCGGTACTCTATCTCGTGTGCCCTAAACATGACGCTAGAGGGTATGGGTACAGCACCTATCTTCACACCACCTAGAAATGATATGTGG
>QMSS01000093.1 GCA_003649715.1 Thermoplasmata archaeon | reverse complement strand
CTTCACAAGTTTTTCATTATACTGCTTCCAATCCCTCCTATCCTTATACTTCTTATCCTTTTTCTTCATTAGTGCATCCCAAAAAGAAATAATATTACCTAACTTAAATCATGCCACACAGCATATTTTCTACAAAATCAATGAAAAACATCTCTGATAACCTCCTCTTGTTGTATAGCAGATTTTTTTATGCTACGCTGCATATCATTTAAATAACAAAGACCTGTTAGCGTATTCTATATTGGGGAAATCATGAGGATTGTATATGGACCAGTAGCTTCATGGAGACTAGGGCGTTCTCTAGGTGTTGATCTGCTTTGTTCAAAAAAGAAGATATGCTCTTTTGACTGTATCTATTGTCAGTTAGGCAAAACAGAACAGCTCACCAGCAGGAGATCATCGTTTGTGTCATTGGACCAGCTTGAGATGGAAATAAAAGATGCTTTGGCTCATGCATCTATGGATGTGATTACCTTTTCAGGAACAGGCGAGCCCACACTGGCAGATAACATGCATCATGCCATAAAAATCATTCGGGAATTCACTGACATTCCCCTTGCAGTACTCACTAACTCCTCTTTGCTGCACGACAAGGATGTACAAAGCACCCTCAAACAGCTCGATATCATTGTTGCGAAACTTGATGCCTCAGATCCACAAATTTTTCAGCAAATAAATCAGCCTGCTACTGAAATAACATTTGAACAAACATTCGAAGGCATCAAAACTATGCGGAAAATCTTTTCCGGAAAATTTGCTCTCCAGATAATGTTTATGAGGGAAAACAAAAAACATGCTCCGCGGATAGCAGAGCTGACAGAGGATATTCAGCCTGATGAAATACAGATCAACACTCCCCTCAGAAGGTGTGATGTAAAACCATTACTTAAAAAGGAGCTCGATGAGATCGAGAAACATTTTACTGGGCTGAACACCATCTCTGTCTATAGAAGCTCTAGGCCTATGACCCATCCGCTTGATAAGACTGAACTTATTGAGCGAAGACGTATGGAACCCTAATCCATCAAAAAACCAATTACCAACATTCTTCTTTGTTCCTACAGATACATTGTTTTCGCTTTTTTTACTATTTCTTCTACATGTTTTTCCACATTGATCTTTTTTTCCTCATATAGCACGTCTTCCAACTTTGCCTTTGTAGCAGGTTTTTTTGGTACAGCAGTACATTCTTGAGATGGCAGAATAGAGATATTATAGGTACCAATTTTTTTTGCAATCCTTATTATGTCTTCTTTGTCTAGGCCGATTAGTGGCCGAAGGACAGGTAAACTGGTTGCCTGCTCTACAACTCTTATGTTTTGTAGTGTCTGTGATGCTACCTGACCTAGGCTGTCTCCCATGATGAGGGCATCAGCTTTTTCTTTTTCCGCTATTTTCTCTGCATATCTCAGCATCATTCGTTTACATAATACACAAATCATTTTCTTGTTACATTTTTGTTTGATTACAGAAAGAATTTCTCCATGTGGTATCAAAAAAATTTTTGTTCTACCAGTGATGTGCCTACTTAGTTGTCTGGCCAAACACAGGAATTTTTCAACCCCTCTTTTATCGGTGAAGAGTCTGTTATCTGCATACATCAAAACAATGTCTTCTTCTTTTCTGGATAGTAAATATGTTGCAACAGGTGAATCTATGCCATTTGACATCAATGCTATAAATTTCATCTGGTTTCATCCACTATGTAGTCTAAATATTCACGTAGACCACCTATTATTGGTAGGACGATGATGTCTGGCAGCTCATAGGTATGTAGTTCTTTTATCTTGCGTATTGTTTTTTTCACGTTTCCATCTGTTGTCTTTGCTATCAAAATGTATTCATTGTCTTCGTCAATTTTTCCCTTCCATCTATATATGGATTCTATATTTGGTATTATGTTGACACATGCAGCTAGCTTTTCTTCAACCAATGAACGAGCGATTTTTTTTGCATCATGCATATTATCTATGGTTGTATAAACCACGGCAACCATATTTTTATTACTCCTATAGTTTCACTCTTTTTTTTGCTTTTTGTTAGGATATATGCAGGGAAGTAAAACGTTCAGGGTGTTTAATATGGTTTCCTATCATAAATGATCATTTCTTCTTCGCGATGTATAGGGAGAACTCTAGTTTTTCAATGTTTTTTATTATTTCCTTATAGGTCCCATAGAATAGATGGCTTTTACAGGTACAGTCGCTGCAGCCGAAACCATGGATCATAGTTAGGCTGTGTCCTAGTTTTTTTGCAATGTTACATTCCTCCTTGTTTTCACCTTCTTTATAAAAAACTTTTTTTATAGCCGCTTCTTTTAGTAGATAGTCGATGTGCCAATATGTCTTTTTTTGTTTTTTTAGATGTCTCTGTATTCTTTGTTCTAATCCATTGAGAGCTGACCCTACATATACATAAAAACCTTGTTGGAATCTTATGTCACCCAGTTTTCCAACAGATATCTTTTTGTTGTTTTTTAGTTCGACAACCAGTAGATAGCATCCCTTCATATTCATCAGTCCAAACTTTTTTATATTGATAAAACTTTTTTCAGACAGGACGAAGAGGGGACAAGGTTTTATAGCAGATCACTATACTATCCTTTTTTCTGTGTCAGATCATAATCCACGTTTTGTTGATATAAGAAACTTACAGGATGCTAAAAGAGAAATTGAGTCTATTGGTTGCGCTCCAGAAAGTGTTGATATTATGGCACCTAAGGCTGTTTTTAGGATCATAAAACTGGATGATGTGCTGCCTCAGGATGCTATTATTATAAAGCAGGATATGCTTTCTATTGGCGGTGAGGTTGCTATACCACGTGATGTCTTTGAGTTGAGAGATAAGAGCTGTAGTATATTGATTATGGGCACAGTTAGGCAACTGTATGAACTTGCAGGTAAACTAGATAGACATTATATGAGGATAAGAAGGATTTCTAGTGAGATCTTAGATGTTATAGAGAGGCATTTGTTGAGGTAACTCCTGAAAGAAAATGGATAACGTAAATACATGAGGAGGTTGTTAAAAAAAGATGTTAAATACTGTAGTTGATATTCTAGTCTTTTGGAGGATGATGTCAGTATCATGACTATTGTTTGTCCACTTGATTTCCGCTATGGTAGAGATGAGATAAAGAAAATTTTTGATGAGGAAAACCGCCTTCAATATCTTTTAGATGTAGAAGCTGCCCTGGCGCGTGCACATGCAGATGTTGGAAACATACCAGAGAAGGCTGCTAAGGAGATATCACTAAAAGCTTCTTTAAAATATGTTAAAATCAGTCGTGTCAAAGAGATCGAAAGGGAGACCAGGCATGATATAATGGCTGTCACAAAAGCATTGAGTGAGGTCTGTAGAGGTGATGCTGGTAAATATGTTCATCTAGGTGCAACCAGCTATGACATTGTTGACACAGCAAATGCATTACAGTTTTCTGATGCAACAAATATTATAAAAGCTGGTTTGAAGGAGCTTAGAAACACATTGGTTGATCTCGCAGAGAAACATAAAAAAACCATTATGCTTGGCAGAACACATGGTCAGCAGACTATACCGATAACCTTTGGTTTGAAGATGGCTGTTTTTGCTAAAGAAATAGATCGCCATCTTGAACGTATACATGAATGCCAGTCAAGGATACTGGTTGGTAAGATGTCTGGTGCAGTTGGCACAGGTGCTGCTCTTGGAAGACATGCTTTGAGGATCCAGGAGCTGGTCATGCGGGATCTAAAACTTGGTGTTGAGGATGCATCTACTCAGATAGTTGGTAGGGATAGATATGTAGAGTTGATCAGTGTTCTTTCAAATATCGCTGTTAGCATTGAGAAGTTTGCTACTGAGATTAGAAACCTGCAGAGAAGCGAAATAGCTGAGGTCTTGGAATCATTTGAAGCTGAAAAACAAGTGGGTTCCTCAACAATGCCTCATAAGAGGAACCCTATTTTGTGTGAACAGATATGCGGCTTAGCTAGGATCATAAGGAGTTTCATCATACCCTCCTTTGAAAACGCTATACAATGGCATGAAAGAGATCTATGTAATTCATCATCTGAACGTTTTATACTACCGCATTCCCTAATCCTAACTGACTGGATAATCCATCAGATGAATACTGTGTTGAAAAACCTACAAGTATTCCCAGAAAAGATGATAGAAAATATAGAACAATCAAAGGGCATCCCCATGGCAGAGGCTGTTATGACAAAGCTTGTGGAGAAAGGCATGGGGCGGGGGGAGGCACATGAGCTTATCAGAAAATGCTCTATGAAAGCGATAGCAGAAAATAAGCAGCTGATAGATGCATTACTAGATGACAAAAGTATCTCAGCTGTTCTAACAAAAAAGGAGTTGTTAGATGTATTAAACCCGTATAATTATCTGGGTATGTCTGAAAAAATTGTTGAAAATATTGTCAAAAAACTAAGAAGAGGTCAGATGGAAAACAAAAAATAAAAAAAGCCTGTGTTTTCTTTTGGATCTAGGAGATAAACTTAATATGGACAAACTGGAAAGACTAAAGGTTAACGCAGAAGAAATTGTCACAGTTGAAGAGCTAACAAGTATTTTAGATAAGAAAAAACCTCGTGCATACATAGGATTTGAACCATCTGGTGCTGTTCATATTGGATGGAAAATCTGTATAAATAAGATACTGGATTTTTTAGAATGTGATTTTGATTTCACTGTGCTACTTGCTGATTGGCATGCCTACATTAATGATAAACTAGGTGGTGACATAGAGAGGATTAGACTTTGTGGTAGATACATGGAGGATTGTTTCGCTGCTATGGGTGTAGACAAAAATAGAATAAAATTTGTTTATGCAAGTGACTATATTAGTGATCCAGACTACTGGGAGCTTGTCATCAAAACCGCGAAAAATACTTCTCTAGCACGTGTTAAACGGGCCATGGACATAATGGGCAGAAAGGAGGAGGATGCAGATAAAGACCTGTCTAAACTTTTTTACCCAGCTATGCAGGTTGCTGACATGTTTTATCTAGATCTTGATGTGGTCTATGGCGGCATGGATCAGCGACGTGCACATATGCTTGCAAGGGAAACAGCTAGGAAACTATCCAGAAAAACACCTGTTGCACTGCATACACCATTATTAACAGGACTGCAGGCACAGGGTAGAATGAATCCTGTTGAGGCAAAGATGAGTAAAAGCAATCCTGATTCCATGATTTCTATACATGATGATGAACATATGGTTGAAAAAAAGATACTTAAGGCTTTCTGCCCTGAAAAACAGGTGGAGATGAATCCTGTTTTGGACATTTGGCGGTACATACTATTTGTGGAAAAAAACAGGATTGTTATTAGAAGACCGAAGCATTTCGGTGGTGATCTAGAGGTTAAGTCTTTTGAGGTTCTCAAAAAAATGTTTGCACATGGAGACATTCATCCACTGGATCTCAAAAAGGCAACTATTTCATATCTAAATGAGATACTTAGACCTGTACATGAATATTTCAAAAAACATCCAAGAAACCTGAATAGGATGAGAGAACTGGGCATACTACTATAGACAACTCCATAGATTTTTTTAACAAAAGTTTTCCATATTTACCATCTTTATCTACATCTCCAAATTTAGGGTATATTTTTATTTTATGTTTTAATAGTAAAGGACTTTAGTTTCTGGACAAATTGATATAGTTGAATTCTATTCTCTTTTTTGATTGGATGTATGAAACCAGGGAAATCAGCTAAAATAAAAGAAAGTTACTTACTTATCAAGCTGTCTAATGATGGAAAAACATGTCGTGAGATAGCCTCCCTTCT
>QMSS01000092.1 GCA_003649715.1 Thermoplasmata archaeon | reverse complement strand
TAAGAAATTTGTTTCATTTGTGTTCCCTAGAAAATCGAGAGAAAATAAAAGTGCAATAAAAAACGTTCTTGTAACTAGGAGACATCTAGTTCTTGAATCAGGAACTGGATCTGGTAAAACCATTTGTGCTCTGACATCCACGCTGGAATACGCGCTAGAAAACAATAAAAAGATAGTCTATACGACTCGTACTAATGCCCAGCAAAGACAGGTCATTTTGGAGCTACGAGCCATTAGAAAAAAAACAGATGATTCTCTGAAAAAAAACATTTTTGGGGTTGGAATACAGGGCAGAGCAAACATGTGCATCCTGGCAAAAAACAATCTTGAACTCAGCAGAGGGACATCTGATGAGCTATCAAGGTTCTGCTTGAATGAGAAAAAAAAGGTGTTGACAAAACAAAAAAACAGGGAGGAGAACAAAACATCAGATGATATGGGATGTATGTACTATAAAAACCTGATTGAAAACAAAGAAAAAATGGATGACATCATAATATGGACTAGAAGACATCTGCCGTCCACTGAGGAGTTTATAGAGTACTGTGAAAAACAAAGGATATGCCCATATGAGATCAACAAAATATTGGTTCAAGAAGCATCGCTAGTTGTTGTACCATATGTGTATGTGTTTGATCCATCTATACGTGTTAAGCTTCTAGATTGGCTCTCAGTACCTGAGGAGGACATAATACTTGTCGTAGATGAGGCACACAATCTACCAGACTACATCAGAGACTTGTTTTCAGCGCAGCTGAGCATGTGGATGCTCAACAGCTGCATCAACGAGGCAGAAAGATTTGGTGACCCCCTGCTGGCTGATGGGACTATACATGTCTCAAAATTCTGCAGACTACTATCAGACATAATAAACGGTTTGAAAAACACCTACATACATGGTGTTCTAGAAAATGGTTTAAGAACAGACACAATGGATGATAAGAGGGATGCATTCATACCATCGCATGAGCTGGAATCAGAGATTCTGTCACGACTAAAAACAACCAGCAATACTCTGCATGATATCATCAGCGACCTGATGGCATATGGAGAAAAAATACAGGAGTACAAACAGAGGGAAGGAAAACTACCTCGTTCCTATATCCATAAACTTGGTGTATTCCTAAACTTTTGGATGAATCTTGAAATGGACCAATACATCAAGCTAGTTGTTGATGATACAGGTGGAAAGAACCCGCGTATAGAGGCTTATTGCCTAGATCCCTCTATCGGAACCAGTATCATCAAGGATTTCCATTCATCCATACACATGTCAGGTACATTAAAACCATTGGAGGAATACCGTGATTCAATAGGTCTACCCATAGACACCAAGCTTGTGTCTTACCCATCTCCATTCCCGCCTGAGAACAGAAAAATATTTTTTGTACGGGATGTAACCACAAAATATGAGGAGATAAAAAGAGATAAAAAAATTGTTTCAAAAATGAGATGGTATATTAGCAGTATATGCAATGCTTTTCCCAGAAACACAATGGTTTTCTTCCCAAGCTTTGATTCCATGTCCATGTTTCTGGATGAGGGTATAAAAAAGGATATCAACAGATACATATATGTTGAAGAACAGAGCATGTCGCAGATGGAGTTGATGAGTATAGTAACAGGTTTTAAGGAATCCAGTTTTAAAAAAACCAGTAGAGCCGCTCTTTTTTCTGTGATCGGCGGTAGGATCAGTGAGGGAATGGATTTTCCCGCAGAGGAGTTAGAGATAGCGATAATTGTTGGCATTCCCTATCCGAAACCTACGGCGAGGCAGCGTGGTCTGCAGAGATACTATGATATGAAGTTTGGGAAGGGATGGGAGTATACCGTTGTTGCACCAACTGCTCGTAAGCTTTTGCAGTCTATTGGTAGGCTTATACGTGATGAGAATGATCGAGGGGTAGCTGTTATCTTGGACAGACGGGCATCGCGTTTTAAAAAATATATCAGTGATCTGCAGATTTCGGAAAATCTTTTGGAAGATATCAGTAGTTTTATCAATAACTAAAAATTTTTTAATTTTTTATCATTTTTTTGGTAGAAGATTTGGTATTCCATCCTCTATTGTGTAGCTGCTGTTACATTTTTTGCAAATCAGGGTTCCTTCTATTATCTCATTGTTTTCCTCTTTTTTTATCACAAGTTTTAGATCTTCTTTGCATGTTGGGCAGCATATGATGTCTAAAAGTTCTCTCTTTATGGCAGATCACCCCTCAAACTCAGCTAATTTTTTTTGATTCATATAAATCTTTTTTTTTATGTTGTTCCTAGGAACATCATTCTTTTTCTTCCAAGATCAGGATCCCATACGGCTGTCCAGTCGTCATCAGTTATTTTTTTTCCCTCTTCAACTTGTTGTATATAGTTTTTGACCTGAGAGTCCATTAGATCAGCATAGTGGAGTATACAGGCCTCAACGGTTTTAGGTAGACGTGGTGAGCCCCATTCGTATTTTCCATGATGGCTGAGTATAAGATGTGATAGGTGGTTTTCTAGTTCTTTAGGGAAGTTTTCTCCTTTTTCTCTTAGATTCTTTATTTTGTCTCTGATCCATCTGTCTCCGATTACGATGTGTCCAATAAAGTTTCCCTCCTCTGTTTTTTCAATTGCAGTTCCATATTTGTATTCTTTGAGTTTTCCGATATCATGTAGTATCGCTCCTGTGACTAGTAGATCCCTGTTTATGTTGGGGTACATTTCGCATATGTTTTTGCATAGTCTGACTACTCCTACTGTATGTTCTAGGTTTCCACCTATGTAGTTGTGATGATGGGTTATGGCAGATGGTGTGTGTGTAAATTCTTCGATGAAGGTTGTGTCTTCGAAGAATTCTGATAGAAGTTTTTTTAGTTGTTCGTTTTCAATTTTTTTGATTTCCTCTTTTAGCCATCTGAGTAGTTCTTTTATTTTGTTTTCTTCTAGTGTGAGCACTAGGTCGTTGATGTCGTATTCTTTGGGGCTACATCTGCGTATTCCTCCGATGGTTTCGTTTATTGATATTTGAGGTTTTTCATCATATATTTCTACGACTCCTGATCGTATTTGTATTACATCTCCTACGGAGAAACTGTTGTACAGTTTTTTTATACGTTCTTTGTTTTCACCACCCCAGTATTTTACACCTATTTCACCTGTTTTGTCTGCTGCAATGAAGTCGAACCAGATGCCTTTTTTGTATGGACGCGGTGGGTTTTTTATTTTCACAGCAAAGAAATCATTTATTTCGTCTCCTTCTTTGAGGTCTTTGATGAATTGTTCTTTTTTTCTTCTACCATGGTCTATCTCGATCATGGGCTGCTCTTCTTTTCTCTCTTTTTTGTCATAGTCGTATAGGTCAACCATTTTTTTTGCTCCTCCAGCAGAAATTAGTTTGGGGTTTTTTGGTTTTCTCCCCCTAATCCTCTTTTTCCCATTTTTTTGATGTAACCCGGATTGAGTGTAGTGTTTTTAGAGTTTATACTTTTTTTCCTCTCGTACCACCCGGGTTTTTGTTGGTAGTTTTCTGAAAACACCGGGATGTTCTGTGTGTATTGGATAAAGCTGTTTGGGTTTTATTGTTTTAATCATTTTTTTAAGATCAGATCCGGATATGTGTCCTGAGCAGTGGGATTGTACAAATTTGAGGTTGAAGTGTTTCAGCCAGTTGTGCATACGTTCATATGATATTTCCATTTCTTCGTTGAATGGTTCGGAGAGTGAATGTATGTATATACCCTTTTTTGGGTTTAGATCGACTAGTGTGTTGAAGCTGTAGAAGTTTAGTACGACCATGTATTTTTTGGGTTTTTTTGCTATTTCTTCAGCTGTGATTATGTTGGGGTAGTCGAGTCTTTTTTGTATGTATTTTTCTGTGTAGTCGGAATCAATGTATGTGCCTGTTAGACGTTTAGGTTTGAGTAGTAGTATGTTTTCGTCCTTGCTGCTGGGTACATCGAGTTTTTTGTCTTGATAGTATTTTTCTAGGAAACATACGTGTTTGAAGCTTATAACCATTTTTCTGTCAACCTCTCTGGCTATCTGGTAGAAGGTTTTGAATCTGTCCACATCTTTGAAGTTGAAGTCAACTATTGATGTGTCTCTGCATTGTTGTATCTCTCTTTTGCTCTCATTGTATATTTTTTTCTCTGACTCGTCAGTGTTTCCATGTTGTATCCTTGTTCCCTCTGTGATCATAGCTATTGGTTTGCTTTCCTCTGCCATTTCTATAAAATCTTGTGTCATACTGGCATGTGGGCCATGGTTTCTTAGATCACCAGTGTATACTATTGTGCCTTTTGATGTGTGTATGATGAAGCCATATGATCCTGGTACACTGTGATCGACGTGAACAGGTATTATTTCTAATGAGTCTACGACTATCTTGTCACCTGTTCTAAATGTTCTAAAAACTCTTTTGGTTGGTGGTTTTTTGTAGTCCCCTCTTCGGAGTGGTCGTGGTCTGAAGTTGATTACCTCGTTTTCAATGTTTCTCTGACTTTGTTCTTCAACTGCCTCTAGAACTAGTTTACATGTTTCTCCGCAGTAGATAGGGATGTCTTTGTGTAGGAAGGATACATAGTTTGCATGATCTGCATGTGCATGTGATAGAAAAACACCGGATATTTCAGGTTCTTCAGGTTTTCGTCCCATATGTTTTAGTAGATCCTCTCTGTAAACCCCAGGTATGTCTGGTATTAGACCCATGGTGAGAAAATCTCCGATGCCGTTGGAGCTACGAGGAGTTAGGTATTCTTCAAAAAATAGGCTTCTTCTTTTGAAACTTGTACCGAAGTCTAGGAATATTTTTGTGTCATTGTCCTCTAGCAGTATTTTGTTTCCGCCGATTTCTTTGACTCCTCCATAGAATGTTAGGCTTGTCACTATTTTTTACACACCTTCGTTATGAATCTTTTTACTTGTTAAACCCAAGATTTTTTGGTTTAAATGTTTTTTTGTCAATAAAGGTTCTTCTTTTCTTTTTTTGGATGGAGACTAACAATTTGAGTGGGGAGATTGTGGGATTAAGGGGGTTTGTGTTTTGTGTATCTCTCCCTCTATTTTGGTTTTAGAAAAATAAAAATGTGATATATTTTTCTTCCTCTATTTTTTATTGTATGTCTACCTTGTATCCACCAGTTTTTTTCTTTTCCTTACGTGTTATGACGATGTCTAGAACACCGTTTTTGTATGTGGCCTTTGTTGTCCTAGGTTTCACTTCACATGGTAGGTCAATGATTTTATGGTATTTCCTCTGGGGTGTGTCTACGTTGATTTCTACTGTGTCTTCTGTAACGTTGAGATCAATGTCCTCTTTTTCTACTCCGGGTATCTCAACGGTTATTGAGACTTCTTCTTCTCCTTCTATTATGTCTGTCAATGGTTCTCGTTCTTCTGATATCATTGGTTCTCCAGCTGGTGTTTTCATGGGTTTGTTTCCAAATTCTTGTACCCGTGGTTTGCCGTCTGGTCCTATTTTTATGCTGAATCCATGTATGATGGGTTTTCCTGGTTCAAATGATTTGAAGGATATTCCTTCGCGGAATATTTCTTCCATTATTCTTCGTGCTTCTTCGAATATTTTTTCGAAGTCTTCATCGTCTATGTCGAAGAAGTCGAATGGGTTTCTTCTTCGTCGATCTCTATCTCTTTTGAATGGGTCCATTTTTTTCTATTCTCCTCCTGAATCAAACATTTTTTTTATTAGAACCCTGTATAGCATCTTGTATTTAATATTTTTGTTTTTGTTGCTGTGTTGCATAATTCAATAATGTTTAGTCTCTCATCTACCCTGGGCTTTTTAATTTCCGATATAGCTATCCTGTAACCCAGGGAAGCTCATGGGTCACAT
>QMSS01000091.1 GCA_003649715.1 Thermoplasmata archaeon | reverse complement strand
CAATACAACCCAGGTAATTGTTATAACTATGGCCATTGCGCTACCAATTGTTGCCATTTCATGTAGCATCGGACCGACATCTGCTTGGTTCTCCATTGCAGTTAAAAATGGTGGCCAAGGCACAACCTCTCCATGCCATATGTGTTCAATTGCCAACAGTACAACTCCACCCCATAGCATTGTATTTAACCATTTCAATTTTATTTTTTCAGTCTTCTCTTTACCTATTGCCTTCTGCATAATGGTGGTCACAACTGCTTCGGCTGCGGGTATAAGGAAACATGCCATTTCCATCACTCAGTAACAAGTTTTTATTTTTCGTGCTACCAAATCTAAATGCGTGTATAAAAGATTTTTGGTAACAATATTTTTATATTCGTAGCATGACCATTATATAAATATGCTACTGCGATTGTAGAGAAAACATTATAACAAAAAATACATTTGATAATGAAAATTTTAAGAACATACAAAGGTTCAAAAAGACTGGTGGCTTCCGAAACATGAGATTCTATTTCTATCGACAAGAGTTGATCCCATCTAAACCACTTATACCTCTCAAGTAAATGTTCGAATAAATCATAGAGGTATAATTAAAGAAATCATCCATGTATTCTTTTATCTTTACAGATTCTAACAGTAATTGATGGATGAATTCACCTAAACTTATAGAAAAATATTTTATATAAAATTATTTATATCTTTATACCCTGGTATCTCTTCACGCTATCTCCTATGAAGTATGGGGATCAAAAAAAATCAACATCGGAGGACTTAGGATATGATGACAATAAATAGAGAAGCTATAGTAAGGTTTTTTTTGAAGGCTACTCTACTAGCTGTCATACTATTAATGTTCATAGCTCCTAACTCGGCTACGCTGACTAAAAACCTAAATGAAGATATAACAAAAAATGTTGTCTCAGCTACGGATAGTGTAGGAGTTTACACCTATGATTTTTCTGCTGCTACGACTCTTGGAAAAGATATAGGTGCACAGTGGTCAGAGATTTCTGCATCAAAGGCTAAGATATGGATGGATTCCAGTGAGAATACCATTTTGTTAGACATTAGAGACCATGAGGAATACACAGCTCGTCATATAGATAAGGCATTTTCTTTCCCCCTATATGAGATGGGATGTGACAGTTGTATCAAAAAAACATTGGCACGGCATAAAAATGGGAAAATTATTGTTTACAGCGAAGATGATTTATTTAGCAGAAAAGCCTGTGATATTTTAGTAAAACATGGTTTTAAACATGTTTACTATATCTCTGGTGGAATTGATGCATGGGAATCATCTGGTTTTCCAATCAAAAATGGACAGCATGGTGAGAAAAAAATATATGAAACTATTTATCATAATCTGAGAGAAAACAAACCTGTTTTTTTGTTTTTTTACACACCCTTATGTGAGTATTGTCAAAAACAGATACACGTTGTTGATGAGTTGAAAGAAAGATACGTGGATAAGATTTATTTTGTTTATATCAATGTTGATGAGTATGCTGTTTTAGCTGAAGATTTCCATGTTTCTTCTTATCCAACAATGTTTTTGATATTCAACATAAGTACAGAAGGTTTTGTTTACAAAGAGTTCAGAGGATATACTGATAAAAATGAGTTGGAAAATTTTTTCATAGGTGTACATGGAGGTGATATGTCCAGAGATGTATTATTTTCTGATAATGCAGATAGTGTTGGTATAAAGAGAGATGATAAGGCATTCTCTTATAAGTCCCCTCAGATGGAGAGGATTTTATCACCAACTATACCATTTTTGGTAAGTCCAGCTAATGGTAGTACTCT
Source organism: Thermoplasmata archaeon (assembly GCA_003649715.1). GTDB lineage: Archaea > Thermoplasmatota > E2 > DHVEG-1 > DHVEG-1 > B82-G9. The sequence continues at coordinate 4,023 of QMSS01000091.1, read as the reverse complement.
CGAAACAGCGGTACCAAAGTTTAATTGGACACACAGTTTTAATCCAACAGGGGTACCAGTTAGAGAGGATCTCAGTCATCATGTACCCAGTGATCCTGATGGAGAGTATGTTATGTGGAGAGAAATAGTAAATGAGTCTATTATAAAACTACATTTTTGGTTTTATAGCAATTTGACTGATGAATGGAGTGAGGAATATTGTCCAAATAACTTCCGCTTTCTGTCTTGTGAAGTATGGAATGATCGCATAACGGAATGCATAGCAGATGGTGAAAACTTTGGTGAGATAAGTGGATGTTGTATTGGATGTAATTGCACTGTAAATTTTACTATAGAGATAATCAACAGAACACGGCCTGTAACCATTTTTATGACTGACATTGGAATGCCGACTATAGATGGAGAGGATCGTAACTATTTAGGTGATAAACTGCTTAGGGATCATGAGGATCTAATATACTGTCTTAACTGTATACATTTTGATGACTGTGAAATCCTTTTAGCAGGTCTCTGCTACGAGCTTATGATAGATGATGATCCATATTTTGGAAGCCCGGAGGTATATGAGAGAAATATACATGTACCAAAATATAAGTTGGATAAAGAACAGTTTCTAACACCGGGAAGATACTACTGGCGTGTAAGAGCATGCAATGAGACGACATGTAGTGATTGGAGTGAAAGCTGGTGTTTTAATGTTACCATTGTAGATGAGAGTTTTGTCCGTGGTGATATAGATGGAAATAGAGTGATAACAATAACAGATGTAGTGTATCTGATTAACCATCTCTTCCCTATTCCCCATTTTCCATGTATGGATGCAGCAGATGTCAATGATGATGGTTCATTGAATATAGCCGATGCATCATATCTACTGACACATCTATTTCCTACATCGCAGCTTCCGCAGCCCTTCCCAGAATGCGGTCCAGATCCGACACCAGACGATCTTAACTGCTGGTATCACCAACACTGTATGGATGAAGGATGTAGCTGAAAAAAATATTTTAGTAGAATCAGAGTTCGGTTGTAGAAGTGCATGTAAACAAACTATTCCCCCTTTGTAGGATATATTGTTTTTTTTTAACATTCTCTGAAGTTTTTTCAAAAATAGAATGTTAACACTTTTTTATCCACAGTTTCCTCCTGTTGTATGTTCTTCTTTTTCTCTTCTATATAAGATGATTATCCTCCTAACGTTTTCTATATTCATAGAAACTGCTATTAAAACAATTGCTATGATAGGCTGATTTATTATTGCTAGTAGAAATATTATGAAGATCCTGGTATCTCTTCCAAGTCTAATATACTCTCTTTCTAATGGTATCTTTTTTCTCATAAAACCATCATATTTATCAGCTGTGTAACTGTTCATAAATGTGCCGATAATGGCAAGAAAACCAAATAATAGAGGAATGTCTTTTCCATCGAGATAATACATGGTATGATATGTTAGACTGATAAGTAGAAATGCATCGCCGTATCTATCTAAAACAGCGTCGAACCATGCTCCAAAATCTGTTTCCTGAAACTTTAATCGGGCCACCTCACCATCACTACCGTCTATGATGGATGCCAGCTGAGCTAATATGCCTCCGAGTGCCAGATATATGTATCCTTTTAGTAGGAACATAGATGCGGCTATGCAGCAGAGGATAAATGATAGAAATGAGATAATATTTGGCGTGATGTTTGTTTTTACAAGCTGTTTTGTTATCCTAGCTGACATAGGTCTGTTTATATATCTGGAGATAACTCCATCAGATGGTTTTTTTAATGTTGATAGTAGGTGCTTCTCAGCTTTTTTAAACATGTCTTCATTGTCTACATCTATCCAGTAGTCTGATTTGATGTCAAACACTTTTGCCTTTCTCTTCTCTGCTAAAACCTTTATTCCACCTGTGAGAGATGTATCTCCCCTTTGTATGCCTTCTTCTATTGCTCTGAATATGATGGGTGTGCATAGAAATATTCCAGTGTCGAAGGCATTGTATTTATCGATGTTTTTTCCTATGTCTATCACTTTGTTGTTTTTGATCAGTACCTTGGTTGCGTCTTTGGTGTCTACAAGAGTGTTTTTGATGTTGTAGTCAACAGCTAGTATAATCTGGTTGCTGTCTATTTTTTTTCTCAGCAGTTTTTTTAGTATACCTTCATTGAATATATGGTCGCTCATTAGCAGTAAAAAGTTTTCTTTCAGAGCATTCTTTGCCTTTAGGACAGATATCCCATTTTCCTTGTTCCATTCATTGTTTAGGATACAAGTTATTTTTATGTCTCTCTTTCTACTGAGTTTTTCTAGATGTTTTTGTACCTCTTTGGCTTTGTAGCCTATTACTATGTAGAAGTCTGTTATTCCAGCTTTTTTAGCTGTTAGTATCACTCGGTCTATGAGAGGTGTTCCTAGTAGAGGTGTTAGGGGTTTTGAATCACCCCTTGTTCTTAGTCGTTTTCCTTCTCCACTGGCTATTATTAGACATTTCATAGCACTCATAATTTTTTTTCAGCTGTTTCTTATTCCTTTTATAAACTCTTCTACCAGCTGACAGGCTTTGTCGTCTGGATATTGCTCTGGTGGATGTTTCATGAAGTATGCAGATGGTGAGTATAGAACTCCTCCTATGCCTCTGTCGAGAGCTATTTTGCAGCATCTTATTGCATCTATAACTATTCCAGCAGAATTCGGCGAATCCTCTACAGATAGCCTGAGCTCTATGTTCATGGGTACATCTCCAAACAGTTTTCCCTCCATTCGTAGAAAACAGACTTTGTTGTCTTTCTGCCATGGTACGTAGTCGCTTGGTCCAATAGTTATGTTTTCAGGATCAAGTCTTTCGTCGAGTATTGACTGAACAGCCTCTGTTTTTGATTCTTTTTTGCTTTTGAGTCGACTTCGGTTTAGCATGTTTAGAAAATCTGTGTTTCCACCTGTGTTTAGCTGGTAGGTTCTCTCCAGTTTCACACCTCTTTTTCTAAAAAGATCTGCTAAAACACGGTGTGTTATTGTAGCTCCAACCTGTGATTTTATGTCATCGCCGATTATCGGAAGATTTTTTTCTTTGAATCTCTCAGCCCATTGTCTATTGCTAGCAATAAAGACTGGTATGTTGTTTATAAATGCTACCTCAGCCTCCAATGCGCATCTAGCATAAAATTTTGTTGCTTCTTCACTACCTACTGGTAGATAGTTTAATAGTATCTCAGCTCCTGATTCTTTCAATGTTTTTACGCATTCCTCCTCAGATATCTCTTTTTTATCAGACAAAACAAATGTGTATTTATCATCATAGTTTCTCATATGATCAGAGAAACCATCTAATATTCTACCCATCTTCACCTCAACACCGGTTCTGGGAACCTCTTTGCAGAACACAGTAGTGCAGTTAGGTGGTGCAAATATCGCCTCTGATACATCTCTACCGACTTTCCTCCGGTCAATGTCGAAGGCTGCGACTACTTCTATATCATATGGTTTGTATCCATTTATATCCCAATGCATCAATCCAATGGCATCTTCTCTGCTTTTGTTTTTATAGTATTCGATACCTTGTAGCAAAGCACTTGCGCAGTTTCCAATTCCTACAATACCAATCTTGATCTTACCCATGGCTATCTCACCTCCCTATTCCCTTTTGTTTTGGCAGATAAGTGACAAAAAGTTATGCCTCAATTTTTTCAGGTCGAGCAAGAAGTTAGAAGTGGGATATCCATAGGAGCTGGAGGGTCTGACAAAAAGACTATGTTTTCCAAAGAGGTTTTTTTATTAAACCCCTTTTTCTAAACCTCCCCGGGATGAAGCGAGTTTTACGTTCGTAACACTCACCTCCTTTTACCTTCAGCAGGTAAAATATTTTGTGTTAATAAATTTTAGCCAAACTACTTAAAACGGACGGTTTAGATGCTTACTTTAGTAAAGGACTTTAGTTTCTGGACAAATTGATATAGTTGAATTCTATTCTCTTTTTGGATGGGATGTATGAAACCAGGGAAATCAGCTAAAATAAAAGAACGGGAATTAATTAT
>QMSS01000090.1 GCA_003649715.1 Thermoplasmata archaeon | reverse complement strand
CAAAAAATTCAAATCTATATTTTCCACGTATCTGGTTGTAGTTTTTGTATCCCTTTCCATCGATTTTCCGTAGTAGAGTATCTAATTTATACATTTTCACCTCCTGATCTCTATTCAGCCTCCAAATAAGACTTTTCTTCTTTTTCTAAACCATAAATGCTTTCTATAAAATAGATGTATCTTTTGTGAGAAGGGGAAGAAAATAGAAGGGGTATTTGGATGATTTTGAAGCAAAAAAAATAGTTTTCTTCACAAATACTTTTCATAGAAAGTAGAGGATCTTATTGTTTTTTTACCAGAGTGGTCTTTGGAAAAATGTTAGATCGATACGGGCCCAGTCGTTGAAATCGTTTTTGCCACGTGAGCCGTCTGAGTAGTCTACAAGTTGGTAGACATATCTGTAGTTCATGCAGCTTTTGTATGGCCGCCATTTCCACCAGTTTATTTGCCAGGGGAATTTGCTGTTTGGATCATCGCATCCTGGTGTGTTGCTGGCAAAGATACCTAGTGTATGCCCTGTTTCATGCATCATTGCACCAGCATATATCACTGCTCTCTGATATTCTCTGTTATATGTTTTGTATATAAGTCCATTCACTATAGGGAATTTCCATGGTATGGCGTCATGTGTTTTAGTGGATATTTGGAAGCTGTCGAGAATATGGTCGTCTCCACCCCAGAATACAAAACCGGGGTATTTAGCACTGTGGTATATGATTAGTCCGTAGTGAAACACTCCCTGCCGCCAGTTGTTGGTGTCATTGTGTAGGAAGTAATGCATGTAGAGTTGTTGTATTTCTTCATCTGTTGTGTTTTCATCGAATGGTATCATTTCTCCTCCTCCCATGCATCCATCGTCAATGTGGAATACGATGTTGTGTTTTGAGAAAGCATCTTTTAGCATGTTTTTTGATAGCTCTGGTACTGTGCTTCCCTCACCGTTGGGTCCTTTTTCCATTTGATCTAGTTCTAGGAAAATGTCTTTTCTGAATGGGTCTGATCCCCATTGACTTGTTAGATATTCTTCTATATTGTCTAGGCCGTCGTTGTCTGGATCGAGATTTGCATGGTCATCCCATATGAAGGGATCGTATATCCACTTGTTTTCCCAGGTGTGGTTGATGAAGTTGTAGTGTTGGTAGTATCCCCACTTGTATTCCCACTCAGTAGGTACACCATCATGATCAGGGTCTGATCCTGTATCATCAATTTCTGGGTTGGTTCCAAACATGTTTACTTCTGTCCAGTATGGTATTCCATCGTCATCGTAGTCGTTTTGATATATGTCGAACCATATCTCGCAGTCTCTGTCTTTGCTGTAAATGCTGTTGTCATCGCATCCATTTGCTCTCCCGTATCCGCTTGGATCTGGGGAGGATGAGCTGGGGTTTAGGTAGTCATCTCCTCTCCAGTGACCTGTTTTCAGGTTGTATACAAGTTCTAGATCATGGTTTTCTGTGGGTGTGGTTTGATAGTTGTTGCTTATGTCACATAGTTTGTCTCTTCCAGGATTCCAGTCCCATAGTTGGATTTTTATGTCCACATTTTCTATGTTATCTGGTACATCTTGTGTTACAGTCCAGTATTGATCTACATATTTTGTGTTATGCCATATTGGACTTGTGAATTCGTTTCCATTGATGTATACTTTAACATAGAAGTCCGGGTCGCTTAGTGGATCTATTGTGTCTAATGCTCTTATATGTGTTATGTTTACGGTAACTGCTAGGTCTACCAATGGATCTAGATCTCCCTCGTAAGCATTGATTTTGTTGTCTGAGGCAAGTGTGCTAGAGGCATTGTTTTTCTGTTCCTTTATAGGTTGTGCTGGGATTGAGGCAACTGATGTTACCAATAGGGAGATTAGTATGATGAGACAAGTTATCTTTTTTGTATTAAGTGTAGACAATTTTTATTCCCCCACAAATTTTCTTTTGTGTTTTTTTTAAAGGATTGTTACTCCATTGGGAGGTCTTCCTTTTTTTCTAGGTTTTATTGTAGTTGACACCGATATATATATTTTGTTGTTTGAATTGGGATGGTCTAACCCTATGGTTTGTATCCAAAAAGGATAATAAATATTGGTTTTTTTATATTAAAATGTTTGTTTTTTCGTATAGACCGGGGTAGATGTATACGTTTTCATGTATTTTGGTGAGGTTGCTGTTGTTGCATTCCTCGCATATTACTACACTTATTCTATGTTTGTCTAGGATGCTGGTGTTAGTGTGTTTTTTGTTTTTCTCATAATTGTTTTTTCGGCTGATTATTATTTTTGAGTGTGACAACTGTTGAGATATAGAATATTTTCGAAATATTTATAAGTAATAATTTATATATAATATAAGCATATGGGTATTTTGGATTTTGGGGGGAAGAAGGAATATGAGTAGAAGAATGAATGGTTTTTTGGAGGCAGCTGTTGTCTTGGCTATCGTCTTTGTTTTTGTGATGCCGGGTTCTGCGATGTTTATAAATACAAAAACAGTTGGAGATGTAGGTAGCGGCTCTGCTGTTGATATGCAGATGTCTGATGAGGGTCTGGGACGTTCTGTTATATTCGAGGATGATTTTGAGTCCTACAGTGATTTTGTGCTTGATTTTCCGCCGTGGACGCAGTATGATGGTGATGGAGCTGATACATATGGTTTTATGAACTATGATTTTCCAAATGAGCATTATGTTGGTTCCTATATAATCTTTAATCCATCTCAGACAACCCCGCCTAATCCACCTAATAGTGAGCCTCATTCTGGTGATAAGTATGCTGCCTGTTTCAATGCTGTGCTTCCTGCTACAAATGATGACTGGCTGATCACACCTTTGATCTCAGGTAGTTCTTTCGATGAGGTTTCCTTCTGGGCGAAATCTATCACTGATATGTACAATCTTGAGAGATTCCAAGTGGGTGTTTCTACAACTGGTACTGATCCATCTGATTTCACTGTTATCTCTCCTGAGCCCTATGTAGAGGTTCCAACAGTTTGGACGCAGTACACATATGATATTTCACCATACAGTGGTAATGGTAGTATATACATTGGTATCCATTGTGTTTCTTATGATGCCTTTGTTTTTATGATAGATGATTTTGTTGTGACTGGTGAGACGGGTGAGGATACTACTCCACCGGTGACCACCTGTGAGTTGTCTGGTGAGATGGAGGATGACATATATGTTAGTGATGTAACTGTTTATCTTAATGCTACTGATGATATGTCTGGTGTGAACTATACGATGTATAAGTTGGATGATGGTGCTTGGCAGGAATATGATGGACCATTTGTTGTGACAGAGGATGGTGATCATACTGTTTATTTCTACTCGGTTGACAATGCGGGTAACATAGAGGAGACAAAATCCTGCAGCTTCACTATACAGCATCCATGCCCATGCCCCATTGAGATTGAGATCAAAAATGGGATAGGTTTTGGTGTAACAATGGTGGTTAGAAACACGGGTGAGGAGAATCTCACAGATGTGAACTGGAGTTTATCACTAAGTGGTGGTATTATCCTGCTTGGCAGAGAAAACAATGGTGTGATCGAAAGTCTACCAGCTGCTGAGGAGGTAACAGTGCAGTGTAAACCAATAATTGGTTTCGGTAGAGTCACAATAGATGCTACAGCTGGAGGATGCGCTGAGGATACAGCAGATGGATTTGTACTACTATTCCTGGTGATGATCAGATAAAAAAGAGAAACACCAAAGAGGAGGGGGGATTAATACTCCCTCTCACTATTTCTCTCTTTTTCATAAACAGGGTTTCTTACTTTTATTGAACAGCAGTTTAATTTTAGTATCACTATTGTTAAACTTCAGTTTAATTTTAGTAAGATTTTGTTTTATCAGGGATTTCTGTGATGGTTTTTTATGATGTTGGTTGTTTATTTGGGTTTATACAATAAAAAAGTTATATAACCAGGGTTTTTGATATTATATTGAGGTTTCCTCTTAGGATGGTTTGGGGAGAAGAAGGTGGTTTAGCTGAAAGATGTTTCGATAATAATACCTGCTTGGAATGAAGGAAGAAATTTAGTTGATCGTATTGCTGAGGTTAATGAAACAATGAATAAACTTCCTTTTGATTATGAGATTATTGTGGTTAATGATGGATCAACAGATGATACAGAGGAACTGTCTACTAAAATGCTTTTGGGTGATAGAATCAAAATAGTTGGCTATGACAAGAACAGAGGCAAAGGTTTTGCTCTTAAATATGGTTTTAAAACCTCAAATGGGAATATAGTAGCTTTTGTAGATGCAGACTCTGATATACATTTTGATCGGATAAAATCTTTTATAGAAATTCTTGAGAAAAATAAGAGTGATATAGTTATTGGATCTAAATATCTATCAGAGTCTAAATTCAAAAGCCCTTTAAGTAGGAGGATACTAAGTAGAGGATACAATTTTTTAGTTAAAATATTATTAAGAGTTAATGTATCGGATACACAGGTGGGTTTCGAAGTTTTTAGAAGAAAAGTTTTAGAGGATGTTTTTCCAAGAGTTCTAGTAAAAAGATTTGCATTTGATGCTGAATTGTTAACGGTTTCTAATATGAGGGGTTATAGTATATCAGAGGTGCCTGTAGAAGTTAAACATAATGATCATAAGAAATCAGTTGATGCGCTAGAAATACTTAAGATGCTTCGAGATACTCTGGCTGTATTTTATAGAAGATATATAGTTAGGTATTATGAGAGGAAACCATGAATATACTCATTGTTAACTGGAAAGATATCAGACATCCGGAGGCGGGAGGAGCAGAGGTTTATACTCATGAGATATGTAAGAGAATAGTTGAAATGGGACATAATGTTACATTATTTGCCTCTAAATATAATGGTGCTTTTGGAGAGGAGGAGATTGATGGAATTAGAATTGTTAGAGATGGAGGTAGATTTGGAGTATATCTAAAAGTTAAAAATTTTTATAAACACAATAATGAGTTTGACATTGTAGTAGATGAGGTTAATACTAGGCCTTTTATGACCGTGGATTTTATTGAAAAACCAAAGATTTGTTTGATACATCAACTTGCGAGAGAATTCTGGTTTTATAAAACACCTTTTCCAATAAATTATATTGGTAGATATCTGTTAGAGGATAAATGGTTGAGTAAATATAGGGATATAAAAACTGTTACTGTATCTGATTCAACTAAAAAAGATTTATTAGAACTGGGTTTTAAAGATGTGGAGATAGTGTATAATGGTTTGAGTGTTGAACCATTAGAAGAAATTTCTGAGAAAGAAGAAGAGTTTACAGTATTATTTATTGGTAGACTTACGCCTACAAAGAAGCCTTTTGATGCTATAAAAGCTTTTAAATTAGCAGGTATAGGAAAACTTTGGATTGTAGGCAGAGGAGAGTTGGAAAATATTTTAAGAGAAGAAGTATCAGAGGATGTTAAATTCTATGGATATGTTTCTGAAGAAGAAAAATATGATTTGATGAAGAGGGCTCATGTTGTACTTGTTCCTGGTTTGAGAGAGGGATGGGGAAGAGTGGTTATAGAAGCAAATGCAATGGGTACGCCAGCTATTGGATATGATATACCTGGTTTAAGGGATTCTATTAGAGATGGAGAAACTGGTATACTATGCAGACCTACTATAGAATCTATGGCTGAGAAGATAAGGGTGATAAGTGAGGATGAAGATTTAAGAGAAAAACTTAGTAAAAATGCTTTAAAATGGTCAAAGAATTTTAGTTGGGATAAAAGTAGTGAGAGATTTTTTGAGATACTTAGAAAAGCAGCTGGTTAGAGGAGAGAGGTGATGCTATCTAAATTCTATAATAAGATACTTGGTTTATTTGAGGATAGAGAATTCTTAAAACATACAGGTATAATGTT
>QMSS01000089.1 GCA_003649715.1 Thermoplasmata archaeon | reverse complement strand
AGTTGAAAAAGACCTATGCCGAAAAATAGTAAAAGTGAGGTGATTCATCCCTCAAACTAAAGTTTGGGGATTTCTCACTTGAAATTGTTAAGACGTGGCGCCAAAGACTTAGTTGATATATGGATTCCATTGATATGCCTACAGTTCCAACATCTGGAGGAAAATGGGAACATGCGACTTTTTGTTTAATTATCCCAGGTGACTCACAGTTTTTGTTAAGCATAGTTTATATAGCCAATAAAAAGAATTAGGGGATAGTTATATTTCTTTTGACCGGCCTGTTGCAAGCTCAATTAAATGTTTCTCTCCATCTTCAGGTCCTTTGGCGAAAAGGATATCACCTGGGTCTATTCTGGTGTTTTTGTTAGGTCCATATAGCCATCGATCTTTATGACGCATTGCGATAATCATCATACCTGTCTCACTCGCGAGACGAAGCTCACCTAGGGTTTTTCCACAGAGTATTGACTGAGGTTTAACTTGGACCCGTGTGAACACTATATCAGATTCACGTATACTCATTTTAAGTATAGGATGCAGCTCAACATCTCTTAGCATGATATCTGCTATTTCCTGTGCTGCATCAGCTATCTGCTCCCCGCAGCTTCCAAGTCTTATCAATGCGAGAGCATCCTCTATGCTGAGGATATTATTTTTTGCATCTTCCATAGCCTTTTCCTGTAGCTCTCTATAGAGGTTATCTATCAGGTTTTCTAGATCGTATACCTCCTCGGCTATTTTTCTGTTGTCATATAGTAGTGATGAGTATGCAAGATCAACCATTAGCTCTGATTTGTCTTTTATCTCTAACACAATGTCCTCCGATGTTTTTTTCCTCATTCTAACACCTTCACTCTTCCTTTTAAAAACTTGTTTAGCTCATCATATCCTTCCTCTGATCCTCTGATTATCAGCCAGTCATCTCCTTTGATGGTGGTGTCTGATCTTGGATTGTATATCCAGCATTTTCCGCGTCTTATGGCAATGATTCTCATACCTGTTTCTGATTCTATTCTTAGATCCCCAATTTTGTGGTTACAAGCCTTTGATTTCTTTGAAACTTTGATTCTAAATATTTTTTCATCTGCTCTGCCTAATATCCTCGGTAGTATAGGATGTGTTTTTTCTCGTGTCATGAGCAGGTTGACAATGTCACCTGCTGCATTAGAGATGCTTTCTGCTGCTTCTGCTACCTGCAATATACCAGCTAGCTGTTCTGCATCTTCCTTGGTTCGGGCGGCTAGCATCGCCATCATACGGATCTCATAGTTGAGCTTGTCCATACGCACATCTAAATAGTTTACCTCGTCAGCTATTTCTTTGTTGTTAAAAAGAACAGCGGAATATGCTAGGTCTATGATGAGCTCAGAAATATCTTTCATCTCTGTTAAGAGATCTTTTACCGTAGCTGGTTCGTATTCAACTTCTGTGAATTCCTCTTTTTTCCATTTAGGTGTTCTTTGAAGTATCCCAAATATGTGTTTTTTTTTCTTCTTTTTTGATCTCATATTCCTACTACCTCTATTAGTAGAAACAGAAATATGATCCCCATAGTGTCACCGATGGTTGTAACCACTGGTGCAACCATGTCATCTGGATCCAGTCCCTTTTTGAATGATAAAAAAGCTGTTATAACACTTACTATTGATGTTGTTATGATGAGCAGAACACCGGATCCTAAAACAATGGATATGAAGTTTAGTATGTTTATATCCATTTCTATGTCTCTCAGATAAGATATATAGTATATAAGTACCGCTAGAATTGCATAGGCCACTGTTCCGATAAGTAGTATGACCGCCAGATTTTTATGCATGTTTTTATCTCTTATACTGTACTCTATATATCCCACATGTAACCCCGATGCCAATCGCGCGCCTAGAATACTCCCGATGTTGCCACCTACTCCATTGATAACAGGTATGGATACCAGGAGGATTGGCAGTATCAAAAGCTGTTTTTGATTCCCCTGGAGGATCTGCCCTGCCATGATTTCGATTACGATGCAGATTGTGAGTAGGGGAACACTGTTTTTGACAATGTTTTTCCATCTATAAATCATAGGATGACCTCCACAAAAATGGCGGCGCCAAGGATACATAGCATTGTAATGATATCACCGAAGGTTGCAAGCGCTGGTCCAGTTATGTTGTCTGGATCATATCCTTTTTTAAATACTAAGAAAACAATGATGATTGTCATAAGAGTTAATATTATTCCTGATATTATTCCCGCTAATACCACAATCATAACTATTTTGATTGGATCTGGACTGACACCTAGAGGTATTGAGGATATATATGCCAATGTTCCTATGATGATAGACATGATGAGACTGAGTGTCAATGAGCCTATAATGTTTTGTTTGAGTTCTTCATTCCACATATTGTCTGAATCTATGATACCTAGATGATATGCTGATCCTAGGCGGGATGCGAATGCTGTGCTGATGTTTCCACGTAATGCTATGATAGCTGGTATGACCACGATTAAACCAGGTATATCCTCCAGCATTCTGGTCATTCCACTGAGCGTGCTTCCAGCTATGATCTCGCCTAGGCCGCATATGATAAGAAGGGGGAGGCTCTGTATCACCATTTCCTTGACATACATTGTTCAAAGCCTCCATATTTTGGTTCACACCCCAAAAAGCTTTTTTTCAATCAAAATGAAATGTTTGTTTAGATATAGTATTTTCTATATCTCTCCCATATTTTTTCGATATGCTCTTCAAGAGCCTTTATCCTCTTTACATCCTTTTTTGGCACAAACAGATGTTTGAAACGTCCCTGTGGTCTCATCCATTCTTCTATAGGCACGCGTTTTATCTTGTTTTCTAGGATCAATCTGCTTTTACCATTGAATGTTACAACATCGTTTTTACATTCATATAGAGCCCATACACCGGTTTCTACTGCTAGTCTACCCATCTCAACGGTTTTTTCCATGCTAAATCTCCATCCAGGTGGACATGGCGTTAGTATCTCGATGTATTTAGGTCCCTCTATTTCTTTAGCCTTTTTTACCTTGTTATATAGATCATCCGGATAGCTTATGCATGTCTGAGCTGAATAGGGTATGTGATGCGCCCGTATGATGTCCCCCATCTCTTTTCTAAACTCTTTTTTCCCACCAACTGTGGTTGTGGTCCATGCAGCATATGGAGTAGCACCGCTTCGCTGTATCCCTGTATTGGAGTATATCTGATTGTTGTAGCATATGTATATAAAGTTGGTTTCTCTTTCTAATGCTCCTGATAGAGCCTGCAGTCCGATATCATATGTTCCTCCATCACCTGCCCAGGCTAGTACAGTAACATCGTTTTTACCTAGTTTTCTCAACGCTGCCTCTACACCAGCTGCTCCAGCTGCTGCTGCCTCAAATGCTATGTTCATAACCGGAATGTTGAAGGATGTATGTGGGTATAGACTTTCAATAACTGCTGTGCAGCATGCCGGGACTATCATCACTGTTTTTTTCCCTAGTGCCTTTAGTACAATACGTAGTGCAATTGTTGCTGGGCATCCTGGACAGGCAGCGCTGCCTGGTAAAACATATTCTTCAATGGGAAAATCTTTAATAGCCATTTTTAGGTTCACATCCCTTCTCTTTTATATTCCATACCATTCACATTCATTGGCTTTGCCTTCAACTGTTTTTCTACACATGCTTTCAATGTCCTTGTATGTGACGTCTCTGCCACCGAGGCCTGTAATGAAACCATTTACACGTGCATCTGACTTATGATATAATGCTGCTTTTACCTCGTTAAACAATACTCCCTCGGATCCCACAGATATATTCCTATCTATAACAATCAAATCAGCGTTTTCACTCAGCTGGAGTATAGACTCTTTGGGGAATGGTCTAAATGTTCGTATTCTTGCAAGACCTATTTTTAGTCCCTTCCTCTGCATCTCATCCACAGCTACCTTGCTTTCTGCAGCTATCGCCCCCATAGCCAGAAGGATGTATTCTGCATCATCGCATCTATATTTTTCCAAAAGATCTCCATGAAAACGGCCAAATTTTTTTTTCCATTCTCTTGCTATCTCAGGTATCAGTTTTTTTGCATTTTTATGCGCATCCTGCATAGCCTTTCTGACTTTGATGTAATATTCTGGTCCAATTATGTTTCCAAATGTCACTGGGTTATTGATATCAAGATTCCATTTGGGTTTAAACTTTGGTAGAAACTCATCTATTTCCCTCTGATCTGGTATATCAACAGGCATTGATGTATGTGATAGTATAAAGGCATTGTAGTTTATCATAACAGGTAAGAGTACTTTTTCATTTTCCGCTAACTTGTATGATTGAATGATGGTATCAAAAATCTCCTGGTTGCTTGAACAATAAAACTGTATCCACCCAGTGTCACGTTGTGATATAGAATCGTTTTCATCAGCCCATATATTCCATCCGGGTCCTATAACTCTGTTGATGTTACACATAACTATTGGAAGTCTTGCCAATGCAGCCCAGTGAAGCATCTCATGCATAAGCAACAGTCCATGGGAGGATGTAGCAGTAAATGTTCTAACACCCATTGCGCTCGCACCAATACATGCACTCATAGCTGAATGCTCACTCTCCACGCAGATATACTCACCTGTGAACTCACCTTTTTCAAGATAGTTGGCAATACCTTCTACCACAGTTGTCTGAGGAGTAATAGGATATGCTGCGACAACATCTGGTTTTGCCATAACTGCAGCCTTTGCAGCTATATAGTTTCCAGTATCAATCATAATAGTCATTTACCACCATCTCCCTCCTCCCTGACAAGGGTTATAGCTTTTACCTTACATTCAGCTGCGCATATACCACAGCCTTTACAATACTCATAGTCAATACTAACAGTGCCGTCTTCTTCTCTCCTTACAACTCCTTCAGGGCAGAAAACCCAGCATCGTAAACACTTCACACATTTCAGTCTATCTACCACAGGTCTGAAAACACGCCAGCTCCCGGTTTTACCCATAGCACCCCTTTTTGGGTAAGATATGGTGGTGACAACATCATATTTCTTCAGAAGTTCACCTCCGTCAACTCATATGCATCCTGCGTAGCCTTAACATTTTTATCAGCAAGATCTCCCAGCCACTTATTTTTTATTACCCTCTGAATCGATGAAAGACTCACTCGATCTAAGACCCTAGGAACAGCACCAAGAATAGGAGTATTAACAACAGGTATACCACCAACCAGAATACCATGTTTTATCGCTATACTAGTAGCATCCACCGTTGCAACCTTGAATTTTTTAGAAAAATCGAAATCAACTGGTTTTTTTGTGGAGTTGATCAGAACAATACCCTCCTTTTTTAAACCACGAAGAACATCCACCAAACCCATGATGCTTTCATCAAGCACAATAACAATATCCGGATAGTATATCTCACTTCTAAGATGAATCTCCTCCCCAGATATACGTGCAAATGCTCTAACAGGCGCACCCCGTCTCTCTGCACCGAAAAATGGGAAAGCTTGAACACCTCTGTTTCCATCCTCCAATGCTGCTGCAACTAGAAGGTTTGCAGCTGTGACAGCACCCTGACCACCTCTTCCATGAAAACATATCTCAACTAAAGTTTTTGATGACACAACAATACCTTCCCCAACCTGGAAATGAAAATGTTACATATAACTGTTTTGAATTATTGATATGTCAATAGTTGGGTCAATGAAAGAAAGATATTAATATTTGATTCCTCTAAAAAAACATCCCACAAGTTTTACCTTTTCCTTATAAAAAAATGTTTTTAATACACAGGAGATACTGTCAAAATAAGCACCTCCATATCTTTGAAAGAACTGCATAAGATAAACACCAACCAAGAATAGAATGGTTGGTGCTATGAAACGGGAACCGTTTCCAGAACCTTTTTACCCGATGTT
>QMSS01000088.1 GCA_003649715.1 Thermoplasmata archaeon | reverse complement strand
TTCTCATTATACGTGTGCCAATCCCTTTTATCAACGTATTTTTTACCCCATCTTTTCTTTTTCATTGGTGCATCCCAAAAGAGGAATGCATCTTTACTATCTTAAATTATGCAACACAGCAGTTTTTTCCAAAAAATTATTATATTACATGTATTTTTATTGTAAAGTGATATTCATCGCCCTCCATAGACCAATATGTTAGAAAAGTATGATTTGATGGAGGAAGGGGTAGATATGGAAGAGGTTCTGTATAATATTGAGATACACAAAGATGAAGGCAAATATCTTGGGAGAATATACTCAGATATTGATGGTGTTAAGGAATTCAGAAATGAACGTATCTATGACCTACTGCGAGATATAACCTTTGATATACAGCTTGCACTTGAAGAGTTTGCCAACCGTACTGCAGATTTCAATGAAGGACATGAAGAAGAGGTAAAATAAAAGCATACCTAAGTTTTCTTTCTTTTGTCTTTTTGAGGATGCGAATGCTTTCCTAGTCAGAAAAACATATTTTATTATGCTTCTGGTTACTAGTCTCACCTTTTCGGTTGGGTAATCTTTTTAAATGTTTCTGATATTTGGTGGTTCTACATTTAAGTCTTTCAATAAAAAATTAGCTGATTTGGAGGAATAACTTGCGTTACACCAGGTTTGAAAAGGCACGTATTATTGGTGCGAGAGCATTGCAGTTGTCGATGGGTGCGCCGTCTACGCTTGCTAAAATACCAAAGGATATTGTTGATCCTGTGGAGATAGCTATGCTGGAGTTCAAAGAGGGTGCTATTCCCATCACAGTACGGAGAGAAGATAAAATAGGTAGAGTTGTCTAGGGGAAAAGGAGATAGTCTATGGTTGAGGAAAAAGATAAGCAGAAAAATGAAAAGGAGAAGATGTTGGTATCTGAGGAAACATATATGACCTCTGGTGTACATATTGGTACTAGGCAGAAGACTGCGGATATAAAGGAGTTTATATACAAGGTTAGGAATGATGGTCTGTACATAATTGATGTTAAAAAAACTGATGAACGTCTTAAGGTTGCTGCTAAGTTTTTAGCTAAGTATGAGCCATCTAAGATCCTAGTGGTTTCTGTTAGACAATATGGCCAGAAACCTGTGAGAAAATTTGCTGAATATACTGGTGTGAATGCCATAGAGGGACGTTTTATACCAGGTACCTTGACGAACCCGAATTGTAAAGAGTTTTTTGAACCTGATGTGATACTTTTAACTGATCCTCTTGCTGATATCCAGGCGCTTCAGGAGGCAAAAAATATTGGTATACCTGTTGTTGCACTTTGTGACACCAACAATGAGACAAGATATATTGATCTTGTGATTCCTACTAACAATAAGGGTAGACGTGCTCTTGCTCTCATCTACTGGCTTTTAACAAGAACTATGCTGATGGAATGGGGTAAGATAAAATCCTATGAAGATTTCACTCCTAAGGTGGAGGATTTCGAGGCCGAGATATAAATAGTTTTCTTCTGGAGATCATTATTTGAAAATAAGGTGTGATAAAAAAATAGATGAATGTTTGATGCAAAGATATTTTTTGTTTATCATTTCCAGAGAAATTATGGTGATATCTAAGGGGATTGATATACTTGCTGGTTAGGATAAATGACAATATTGTGCTTGTAGGCACTGCGCATATTTCAAGGGAGAGCGTTGAGGAGGTAAAAAATGTTATTAGAGAATACAGGCCTGATATTGTAGCGGTTGAGCTTTGCAGTAGAAGATACAGGGCTTTAACTGAAAAAGATGCTTGGGAGAATACTCCTGTTACATCTCTGTTGAAGTCAAGCAATGCATATCTCATTTTAGCTCAGACGATTCTCTCATCTATACAGAGGAAGTTGGGTAAGGAGTATGGTGTTGAACCGGGTTCTGAGATGATTGCTGCTATTAGAGAGGCGGAGGAGATGGGTTTAGAGGTAGCATTGGTGGATAGGGATATCTCTGTTACTTTGAAACGAGCCTGGAGGAAGATGGGTGTTAGAGAGAAATTTAGGCTGACTTGGGAGTTTCTGAAAGCAGTTTTTGGTATTAGTGAGGAAGAGTTGGAGAGGATAGATCTTAAGGAGTTGATGAATCAGGATGTCATTTCTGCTATGATGAAGGAGTTCAGTGAGATTGCACCGAGTGCCGCCTCTGTTCTTATTGATGAGCGGGATCGATACATTGCCAAGAAGATTTTTGATGAAAGCAAAAAAGGCAGGGTAGTTGCTGTTGTAGGTGCAGGTCATATCGATGGTATCAAAAAATGTTTAGAGACGGAGGAAATGGATGTGGATCTAAATGAGCTGGAGATGGTTCCTAGGAAACGTTTTAATTTGATGAAAACTCTGGCTTATGCTGTTCCGATTATTTTCTTTTCACTGCTCACATATATTGTTCTTTTTGGAAATTGGGAGCGTGCAGCAGAGGCTTTTCTCTGGTGGATATTAATCAACGGAGGTCTTTCAGCAGCTGGTGCTGCAGTTGCAAGGGCGCATCCTCTATCTATAGCTACTGCCTTTGTTGCCGCTCCATTTACCTCTCTTAATCCAGCTGTTGCTGCTGGATGGTTTGCTGGTCTTGTGGAGGCTAAGTTACGTACACCTATGGTTAAGGACATTAGAAGTCTTAGCAGGATTGATAATCTACATGATATGTTTAACAACAAGTTTATTCGTCTCCTTATGGTTGTTGCTCTTGCCAATCTAGGGAGTATGATTGGTACGTTTGTTGCCCTCCCCTATATTATTAGTCTTGGATTGCTTTAACTTCTCTATCTCTTTTTTTACAAAGGTTCATAAATGTTGTTTTGATTTTAGGAAAATGGTTTTTCAGGATGGGTGAGCGGAGACAGAAGATACGTGCTTTGTTTCATGAGTTATCGCCTAGAGAGTACATGTATTTTCCCAAGGGTAGTCTTGAGATGGGTAGGCCAGGGCATTTTAGTAGAATTGAGGTGTTTCATCTTGTTGTATCAATGTTTGTTTTGACATTATCTTTTTCTATTCTTCTTACAAGAAATAGTCTTTTTTCTGGAGATTTGTTTTCTCTGATGCATGCTATGCCGTTTTCATTTTTAGGGATCTTGACTGCTTTTTTTGTTCATGAACTTTCTCATAAGTTTATGGCGCAAAAATATGGTTTGTGGTCTGAGTTCAGAATGTTTCCTTTGGGTTTGTTGTTAGCATTTTTGTTGGCGTTTTTTGCACCTTTTATCTTTGCTGCTCCAGGTGCTGTTATGTTTAGGGGTGAGGCAAGAGATTTTGAGATGGGCAGGATAGCGGCTGCTGGTTCGATGGCAAATATTGCGATTGCTATGATTACTTTTCCTTTTTATATTCTGGTTTTTTTTGAGGTAGATCCTTGGGGTAAGATTTTTGGTTTTGTATGTTTGGTTAATGCTTTGTTGGCGACATTTAACTTGTTGCCTTTAGGGTCGCTTGATGGTGTTAAGATCATTCGTTGGAATGGTATAGTGTGGTCTTTGTTGTTTATTTTGTCATTGTTTGTGACTTTACTTATCCTGTTTCGTGCTCCTAGTTTTCTGATCTAAAAAAACATTTTTTTTCTGATGAGATGTAGAGGAGGGGGGGATGAGAATTAGGCTGGATTGAACAAATAATTTTATTTATTTGTTTGTTGCTTATATCTTTTTTTTGTTGAATGAAAACATTAGGTGTGTTTACTAGGGATTTTTCTCTTTATCATGATATTTTAAAGGTGTTAAAACAACGTGGTTTGTCATATGTTGTGCTTTCCTCGCCGAGAAATGTTCCTGGTAGGGTTGGTGTTATTCTTACTTCTCATAGAGAGGTTTTTGATATAAGATATCACAGGGTTGTTGCTGTTGATGTTTATGATTCTGTTGATCATGCTGTTGATCATGCTGTTCAGATACTTATTGGAAAGGAGCTCTATAACAGGGTTTTTATAGGCATTGATCCTGGTGAGCGACCAGGTGTTGCGGTTGTGGGTGATGACATTTTGTTGCAGAAAATGCAGTTGCTGTCTCCTGAGGATGTTTTAGATGTGGTTAAACGTTTCCTTGTAGAGTATCCAGCTGTTGAAACATTTATACGTATAGGTCACGGTTCGGTTATAATTAGGAATAGGATAATAAATTCTTTGATTCCATTAGGTGTGCCGATTGAGATTGTTGATGAAACCAGTACAACTGTTTCTCGGCAGACTCCTAGACATAGAAAGGATGGTGAATCTGCTGCTGCTATTGCTCTTTTATCTGGTGGTAAGGTTAGAAGAAACCTGCCTTTAAAGCCGACTCGTGGTGCTATCAGAAATGTCCAGAGACTTAGTAGGCAGCTTACTGATGGGAGATTTACTATCTCGGAGAAAACTGCTTTAGAGGTTCTAAGGGGAAACATTAGTCTAAAGGAGGCTGTAGAAAAGGAGAGATCTCATGGACTGAAAATAAGAAGATAAAACCCAAATGTTTATGAACCTCTCTCATATGCTGATAGGGTAAGAGTGATGTCAGATAGACGTGCTCTGATTAGTGTTTCTAATAAAGAGGGTGTAGTAGATTTAGCAAAGGGTTTTTCCAGTCTTGGTATAGAGATAATATCAACAGGTGGAACCGCCTCTGTTTTACGTAAAGCCGGGGTTAGGATACTGGAAGTATCTGATATAACCGGTTTTCCTGAGATACTTGATGGAAGGATCAAGACTCTTCATCCGTTTATACATGCAGGGATCCTGGCCAGGAGAGAAAAGAAGAGACATATGGATATGCTAAAAATGCATGGTATTGATACTATCGACATTGTAGTATGTAATCTATATCCCTTTGAGGAGACGATACAAAAAACAGATGCGGATCTCGAGGAAATCTTGGAGAATATTGACATTGGTGGTCCTACTCTCCTACGGGCTGCTGCAAAAAACTACAGGAATGTTATTGTATTGACCAATCCAGGGCAGTATAGTAGAGTGCTGGAGATGCTTAGATCAAAAAAAGATGTGGATATAGAGGAAAGGCAGCGTCTTGCTGTTGAGGCATTTGCGCACACAGCTAGATATGATTCTATCATATCAGGTTATCTGAGAAACAGATTTACACATGAGATACTGCCAGAGACATACACTATTAGTATGCATAAGATTCAGAACATGAGATATGGTGAAAATCCTCATCAACAGGCTGCCTTCTACCAGGCGGTTCCTATATCAAAGACAGCATGCATAGCTAATGCCAGGCAGCTTCATG
This sequence comes from Thermoplasmata archaeon, assembly GCA_003649715.1. Classification (GTDB taxonomy): domain Archaea; phylum Thermoplasmatota; class E2; order DHVEG-1; family DHVEG-1; genus B82-G9. The sequence goes on along the minus strand of QMSS01000088.1, from coordinate 701 downwards.
GAAAAAAGTTGTCCTTCAACAATATACTAGATGCTGACTGTGCGATTGAATGTGTAAAAGAGTTCTTGGATCCAACATGTGTTATAATAAAGCATGCAACTCCCTGTGGTATAGCAAGCAGTAGAAACCTCTTGCAGGCATGGAAAGATGCATATGCTAATGATGTGTATTCACCATTTGGAGGCATTGTTTCATTCAACAGAAGGATAGAAGAGGAGGTTGCATCAGAGCTCTCTAATTACTTTCTTGAGGTTATAATCGCACCTGATTTTACTAGAGAGGCATTGTCTATACTCAGTAGAAAGAAAAATCTAAGATTACTCAAAGTTAAGGGATTAGACAAAAAAAGAACTATGGATGATAACGGTATGGACATTCGTAGCGTCGGAGGAGGTTTTCTTGTACAGGAGAAGGATGTTAAAGAATCGGTTAGAGAAAACTGGAGGGTGGTTACAAAAAAGAAACCATCTCCAAAGGATTTCCGATCCATGGAGTTTGCAGTTAAATGTGTCAAGCATGTGCGCTCCAACTCTGTGGTTTTTGTAAAGGAGACACGTACGGTTGCCATTGGAGGTGGGCAGACATCCCGGGTTGATGCCGTGTGGATAGCGACACATAAGGGAAAAGACAATATCCGTGGTTCTATAATGGCAAGTGATGCTTTTTTCCCATTTCGAGATGCTGTTGATGTAGCTGCAAAG
>QMSS01000087.1 GCA_003649715.1 Thermoplasmata archaeon | reverse complement strand
CCATTTATTCAGTGGACTTTCATGTAAAGTTTTTATTACATAGAAAAGATCCCCAGAAGAATTCCGTATATAGAAATATAGATTATAATTTCCCCAAACTCTATAACATAAAAGCCATTCGGATGTAGGTAGAATAGCCCCACCGCCAATCCCATAACATGTTCCCTTTGAAATAATCGCGGCGCTCAACGACATGGATAGATTGGTCCATGCCTCCACGGTTATAGAGCCCGAATCAAAGGAGGAATCGTTCCCACAGTCAATCCAGTCATTAGCTCCATCTAAATATACACCATAGCCAGTCATTCCATCTGCCCTAACTATATCTCCATATTTCTCCCCATTATTTCCATATACTGTGGAATCATAATAGGTATCTCCCTCTTCATTTAAATGCTGTACCATCACATAATGTGAATCCCATGTCCCCTGCTTGTTCTGCTGGCTTTCACACTCGCTGTTGTTGTAATACATCCAAATATAAGTATCCCTATCATGATACAGATGTGTAACATTCACCCATGCTATTAGATGCCCAGTACTGCTATTGTACATCTCTATTTCATGATTGAGCTTTGTTATATTATCAGAATACAGGACAAAAACAATGTCATCGCCATCAGACTGAGCCTTATTCCTAAGATTGACATCAGTAGTATTTATTAGAACTGGAAAATTGAAAAGATCCTCATGAACATATATAGATCTTATTTTTATCAGTCTACGGCAATGCCAATTCTCATCAAACCAGTCAGTAGTAGTAAAATTATATGTCTTATTCACCCAATAAGTGCCATCAGTAAGATTCACACTCCAAACATAATACCGACCATCTTTTGAAAAATTATGATTAGGCTGATAATAACGTCCATTCCCCACAGAATCATTTCTCCCAAACAACTCCCACATCTGAGAAGAAAAATTGTACCAGTACCAGCTAATATTTATCCTCGGATTAGGATCCATATCAAAAACACTTATACCAAGCGAATCAGGTGGATGTATATCAGTTACTCCACTAGATGGATAAGGATTATATATATTTGGAGGCCAACTCCATCCATACTCCCGATACTCACCACCAGACACAACCCGGGGTTTAAACACAGTGACAGTTATCTGCCCCTGCTCATAATAAGGCTCATTCATCTCCGTCAAACTTTTCACATACGGTGGATGATAAATCAAAACATTCCTCCTAACAGAAACACTCACACCCGATTTGTTTATACCAAAAGCAAGCAAACAACCCGACTCATTACGCACCTCAATAAAAAAATCATACATCATACCAGACTCATTAAGCCTCATCCTAGACCTTATATCATCATACTCATTCCTAGTAAAACCAACAATCTTATCAAAATCAAGAACTGAATACGAAACCATTTTCCTGCTTTTCACCTCATAAAAATAGTATCCATCACCCATGTCTATATATTCCACATAATAATCACCACCATATGGGCTAAAAGACCCATTACTAGAGGGATAAACTGTTTTTTTAACCGCAGTCCATGGATATCTAAGACTATCACCCAGGGGAAACGTATTATGAGCAACCCAGAAACCCAAACCTGGACCACATAGTACAAGATAGTTGTGAGTATCCTCAACACCTAAATCAAACGTTGGAACACGCTCATACATTTTTTTAACAGAATAAACATACATACCATTGATTGTGCTACCAACATGCACATCAGCTGCAGAAACCCACTTATCACCAGTATAAAGCATATGATTTGGTGTGACACCCAAAAAATCATTGATCAACAAATAATAATCAGCATTCATCTCATCTGCAGAATGATGAAAAACAGCAGCAACTCTCCTATCCACAATACAACCTGTTTCCTCATCATAGGACTTAACCATATCACCAACACATATCCTCTCAATAGGCCTATATGAGCCATCTGCCATCAAAACCAGTGTACCACCAACAAAACAGGAGCCAAACAAATTCACACCACTATAATTAAAAAAATCATGATGAGACAACATAGAAACACCTCCTTGTTCATCAACATAGAGAACACCATATGACAATGTTGGACTAACAGCAAGACTAAGAACACTAGCATTCACAGGATCAATCTCCCAGTTAAGATTAAAAACATCTCCCAGACCAGGATTGCTAAGCAGCAGCTCAGCCACATCCATACACCGAGCCTGCAGATCAACATCCTCTCTCTCATATGTCTTATAAAGATTACTTGTAGACAGAAAAAAAACAACTAACAAGGCAATGGTTATACTAATAGCAGTCAATGTCTCCAAAATGTACATAAAACCTCTACTATCATCAGCCCACAATGTTTTTTTCCTCATACGGCACATAAATTCTATTCCTCCTAAAGTATAGCTACAACATTAATTCAAATACTCCTAGAGATATGGTTTACAGGTTATGTAGTAACCCATCTCCTTTGTAATAGATGTTTCACTATCTGTAAGAATCAAAGTCACATCAACTTTGTATACATTACCTGCCTCTAATGGCACATATCCACAGCTATTAAGCACAGCATGGAAAAAAATGCCATGATGCATTTCTACGATAAAAAAGGAATCACGGGTTTGATTAAATGCATCCATGATATTACTAATATCTCCATAAAACTCTGACTCCCTAGTTGACTCAACAATACTTATATTCACAAGATTGTAGTTTAACGCCAAACCAAATGTGTCCTTAATATTGTTAAACTCTTTTAAGAGAGAGGATGCCCGCTCGGATGGAACCACCAGATTTAGATCTGATATCTCTGATGCCATAGATGCAAGAACAAAAACTGAAAGAGCAAGTAATATACCCAGCAAAGTCAAAATCTGACCGCTCTCATTATTATAACTTTTTACAGCCATCCTCATCATATCACAATCCTAGGGAATGTTTATGTGTACCACATCTCCAACATAACATCATACACAGAACCATCATAATCTCCAAACATATAGCAGAGATCACTCCTATCAACATATATTCCAGCATCCATATACATCTCCTCTGAAAAACCTGTTAAATAACTAGGATCTATACTAACAACATAGTGAGACACTGTAACAGGATCCACCACTGGCAAAACCTGACCTATACCACCCTGCGAATTACACCACACCATAGTATTTGTACCATTTGAAACATATATATTGTACATAACATTAGATGGAAGTAAATCATTGAGATCAGAAACCAGATCACCATAATCATTTGTTATCAGATAATGTACCAGTCTACTATTTGGATACCCCTTAGGTGGAACACCTATTATAGGCTGTGTGTAGAGACTTCGGAGAGCATCATCCCCCATGATCTTTAGATTACTACTATACTTGTTTGTAACCACTGATGGAGGCGATAGATTGTATATAAATACAAGAGACAAGATAACTGTTGTAGCAAAAAAAACCACCTCTAGAGTCATCATCTGACCATGATCATCCAAAAAGTGCTGCAGCATGTTTTTTCCATTCAATCTATTCTCAGACCTCATCTTATGGACCTCCATTTCTTTTTAATTTTATTCTATCTTAACACCAGGCTGTCCATGCTCTATAACAACCGAGTTTATAGCCTTACGAATACTAAGAAGTGGCTGTTGGCTGTTAAACTGGATAAACAATGTGCTCATACCATATTCCTCAGGTATATCAACAGTAAAACGTTTTATCCTAAACACCCCAAGATTTGCACTCGGTAAATCAACACTATGATCCCATTCCACGAGAGATGTTTCCTCGCTTTTAACACCCCAAGTTATATACCAAAATAAAAGAGAATAATAATCTAAGATCCCTGTGGTTACTGTCACAGTATACGTACCAGGAGGAAGATTTTTTATAGAAAAATTGGCTCCATGGGTCACATTTATGAAGTCACGTAAAATGGGACCTGGATAAAAGGGATCAGAACATATTCTATCCTCCGCTGCTGGGATACATCTGGTTTCAGGTAGATCTACCCATACCCCCTGTATAGTTTCCATGGCTCCAACCTCAACAGTTGGAGACACACTTGGATCCGGTGTTACATAGGATACACGTATCCAGTCCACCCAAACCTCGCTTTCATCTGAACCTGGTAGTATACCCGCACTTAAACCAATGGATCCACCCATATATGGATCACCCACAACCAACATATCAGAATTGTTGTCCAGCATCTCAACATTCCCACCATATGAGTACTGATCATCCGTGTATAGATAGCTGGAGATCGAAGAAGTATTCAAGACAACAGACATGCCACTTGTATTGTCCTTGGTGCTGTTCAGATAAACATAGCATTTTATCCTTATCCAACGGTTGGTTATATCTACTGTGTCTACATCATCTAAAAGCAGCCAGGGTCCATACAGTGTGTTGTTATGTTTATGAAGCATAAAACTAGAGGTATCTGAACCATTTATAGACACAACATAAGAATTGTTGTAGTCAGAATCATGAGGAAACGGTTTTGAAAATGGGCCTCCTGCCATGTGTGTGTAGTTGTGTTGACGTAAAAGAATGATGTTGCTATTTCCTGATAGAATCTTCATTCTAGCCTCTACAAGATATACTTTTTCATTAGAAAGACGTTGTCCATTCATAGCATCTGGAACCGGTGGATATGGTATGTAGAACTGAGGATAGTCTCTCTGGTACCACCAACCTATCTTTGGATCACCTGGATTATATGGGTTGTCATAATAAAACCACATAATGGCATAGGGTCCCTTAGTGAGTATTAGATCATCATTTGTCAGGTTTATATAGCTATTGTTTAGTTTTTCCTCTAAATCACCATTTAATGAAGATATGCTCCACCAGTTTCTCACATGAGCAGGATCATCAAAGTCTTCAAAAAAAACAGATGGATTCCCAATACTATGATAATGCATGTCTTTGTCAGACACTGTCTTGTTGTAGCCATAATACAGATAAATATATGTGTATGAGTTTTCTTTTAGATTCAAAGGCAGACATATAGTTGACTCACCATATGGATTCCAATACTCAATAGAATATGGCAGTATAACACCTAGGAAGGGATATCCCTGTATTTTTGTATCTCTCTTGGGATAAGCAGTTGGAAAAACACTCACATTTGGATAATAGTCATAAACGCCATTGGCAACCTCGTATTTATTGTCCCAAATACCATCAGAGAAACCATGATCTTGAGATGGACCAGAATAATTATCATACCCTGTATAGTTACTCCAGTAGTTCCCACAATAGGGATAGTTATCATAGCTCACATTAAAATGAAGCTCCTTTGGATCATAAAAACCATAATAGCTAAAAGTAAAATTACAACTACAATTTATAAAATTATTAGCATAAACAGTAAAATTGGCTACATCACTAATAAACATAGTATGATTGCCATGCTGTTCTTCTACTGTACAATTGGTAAAAACAAGGTCTCGAAATGAATTTCCACTAAGAATGCCACTAGCATTTTTGATATAACAATGAGTTATAGTAATATTGTTGCAATCCCGGCTAAACTCAAAAGTTGTACAGTTAGTATCAAAAACACAGTCTGTTATTAGATAATCACTAGAATGCCAATAAAGATGGACACCGCCGCCTGTATTATAAAAACTACAGTTGCTAATAATATTATGCGATGAATAAACATCTACCACCCCATCCCATATACTATTACCTATACCATATCCCGTTCCAAGACCAACTGGAACATGAGGATTCTCCGTAAGCACAGTACAGTTTGATATAACACAATAGGAAGAAGAATTAAACACCACAATCTTACCACTGAGTCCACTCACATTACTAGCAGATATTGTGAAACCATCTATATTGACATAATCTGATTTTATCTCCAAGGCAGACTCTCTCCAACTCCTGATACTAGATGGATAACGAATAATAGTTTCCTCTCTGCTCTCACCAATCAACGACAAAGGTTTATCCACTAGAAGACTACCATTATAAACACCACGGTATACAATGATTGT
>QMSS01000086.1 GCA_003649715.1 Thermoplasmata archaeon | reverse complement strand
GTCAAGGCTCAAAAAGGTTCTGGAAACGTTTTCCTTTCAATGCTTCAAAGGAAAGTGTTGAAAGTTGGATAAAAGCGTTTGTAACACTCTATAATATGGAGGTGAGAATTTCTTGACAGTGTCTGGAGCTGAATAAGTAAGTTTTTTATAAACAATTAGGGATTACAAAGAATCCAAGTTTTTGGAGGTGAAAAATCTAATGAAATCAAAACAAGGAAAATATTTTGTAGGCACAATACTAATCCTAGTGTTTGCAGGAGTATTACTGTTGAGTGGATGTGAAGAAGTTCAAAAGGAGCCAACTGAGAAAAGAATTGAGATAAAAGCAGGTAATGATGATGGCGGGGTTGTTGTGTTAAATTCACTTCTCCCTAATCTCACTGCTGGTTTTCTTAATGGTGGTGTTGGTACAGAGGAAGGAACCATTCTTGGTGTGATCACAGCTGGTGAGAATGATGTGACAAGTAGGGCATTATACCGATTCGATATCTCTGAGTGGAACAACACAGCAGATATGGTTTTTCATCTCAAATGTTTGTATAGACATGGAAATCCTGGGATGATAGATATATATGTGGTAGATGACTTTGGTCCGCTTCCGTCTGTACAGGAGGCAGATCCATCAGATGTTTCTGACATATGGAATCTATCAGAAAGTGGTGAAAAAGTAGGCAGCATATCTCCATCTGCAGGTGAATGGTTTGAGATAACTATCTCCAAATCTATAATCGAGGTGAAAAAGACATCTGAAGGATATTTAGCATTCATGATTAAATTATCTGATGAAAACATACAAACTGGTAATTTTTACACTTTTTTAAACTATGAATATGCTGTTTCTCATAACGAGCATAAGCCATATTTAACAAAGGCAACCCTATAGCTAATCTGTCCTGCTTCTTTCCTTTTTTTCTTAGAAAACAAATAGAGCAGTCCATATTTTTCAGGTATATAACCTGGTTCCTATGATTGCATTTTGCCCTACAGATATTCCCCCATCGCCATTGGGAACTCTGTTATGTACAATAAAGGATAAACCAGTTTTTTCTACTTTTCTACAAACCATCTCTACAATGGGTATGTTATATGAGACACCACCTGAGATCCCTATTGTTTTGATATCGTTTTGCTCAGCATGTTCGACTGCGATGTCTACCAGACTATCCATGATCGTTTTCACCATCGAATAAGCGAAGTCTGCCTTCTGTTTTTCTGTTAGTGGATGTCTTATTTTTTCTTCCAGCTGTCTAAACAGATCTAACGTGCCAACTACATTGTTGTTTTTTATCTCCACATCAAAATGATGTTTTTTCTCACCCATAGCCAGATATTTTTCTAGCTTCATAGCAGGTTCCCCATCGTAGGTTCTTTTTGTGCAAATACCTAGGTAGCATGATATTGCATCTAGTATTCTACCTAGGCTACTGGTCTTTGGAGATTTTTCTATAATTTTGTTGAGAACAACGGCTTCTCTGTCAGCGAAATATTTTTCTTTATCAAATTTTTTGAATATCGCGAATACAAGTCTGCGCGGGTCCTCTACGGCTTTGTCACCACCAGGTAGTGGTATATATTCCAAATGTCCTACTCTTTTGAAATGGTTTAGACTAGAAATCAGAACCTCTCCACCCCACATTGCCCCATCATCCCCATATCCCAGGCCATCTAATGTCAGTATGACAGCTTCGTTAATGTTGTTGTCTACTAGTAGTGATGCAGCATGTGCCCAATGATGTTGTACTTCAAAGACGGGGGCTGAGAATTTTTCAGCAAACATCTCAGCTATTCTTCGTGTGCTATATGTAGGATGTAGGTCTGTAGCTATGGCATCTATCTTTTCTTTTCTCATTGTGAGTTTTATTAGATGTTGGAGACTATTTTTTAGAAAATCTAGTGTTGAGTAGTATTTTGTGTCTCCTATGTATTGTGTGGTGTAGATTTTTTTGTCACATGATATAGCTCCGCAGACGTTTTCCTCAGCTCCTACGCTTAAGATGTTTTTGTTGTATTTGACCTCTACTGGTTCTGGTACAAACCCTCTAGATTTTCTAAGGAAAAATGTTTTTCCACGCCAGTTTTTTATAACTGAGTCATCAGTTCTGTTGGGTATATCGCGGTTATGGAGGAGATAAAAATCTGCTTTTAATGAGAAAACATCTTTGTTGTCTATAATCATGGGCTCTCCAGGTATATTAGCAGAGGTCATAATAAGGGCATCAGTGGTTTTTAGATGGGAGAAGAGTATATGATGTACCCCAGTATATGGTAGATAGATTCCTATTGTGTTTAGACCGGGGGATACCTCCTCTGCCCTCTTTTTTTTTACTAAAACTATTGGTCTAGCTTTTGACAATAGCAGTTTTTTTTCATCCTTTGTTATGTTGCCATATTTCTCTGCAGTTTTTATGTCTTTGACCATGACTGCAAAGGCTTTCTCTGGTCTCTTGTACCATTTTCTAAAATGTTGTGCTTCCTCGATTTTGCAGCATATATGCATACCACCCCAGGATTTTATAACTCCTATCTTTCCTCTGTCTATTTGTTCTGCAAACCTTTTTATTGCATTTTTTTCTCCCAGCTCTCTCCCTTTTTTGTCATACAGTCTGTATGATGGACCGCACTGTGGACAGGAAATGGTCTGTGCATGGTATCTACGGTTCGACGGATCATTGTATTCTTTTTTGCAGATACTGCATAGTCTAAATTTCTCCATGGATGTATACTCTCGATCATAAGGAACATTTTTGATTAGAGTGAAACGTGCGCCACATATGGTGCAGTTGGTGAAGGGATATAGATATCGTCTATTGTTATGATCAAATATTTCCAGTAGACATTGCTCGCAGATACCTATATCTGGTGGTATCAGGGATTGTCTCTTTCCATCTCTGCTATGTAGAATACGGAAGTCATCAAAGTATCTATGGTCTTCTTTGACGATTATTTCTGTGATCTTAGCGATTGGTGGAAGGTTTTTTTTTACTTCTTTTATAAAATCTTCTTCTTTTTTGTCTATGACTACTTCTACCTCAGAACCCCTGTTTAGCACATAGCCTTTTAATCCCATTTTACAGGCTATTCTGTAGATTGTGGGTCTAAAACCAACTCCTTGAACTATGCCTCGAAAGATAAGTTTCATTTTTAAAACCAGTTTCTTTTTCCGAAAAACCAAATTGTTTTATTATTTTTTTATTCAACGATTAGTGTTTGTGAGTATTTTTCTGCATCCGCAAGTAAAAACTCGTTGCTCATGTTTAGACATTTGACGGGGCATACATCATTGCATTGTGAACAGAATGTGCATCTTGCAACATAGATTTTTATCTTTTTTTCATCAGGTTTGTATTCAATAGCATTAGATGGACACACTTTTATACAAAGGCGGCATCCAATGCATTTTTCTTTGTCATAGACTATTTTTCCTCTGAATCCATGTGGTGTTTCCACTGGCGGTATGATTTTTGTTTTTCCTTTTTCCACATCTTCTAAGAATTTTGTTGTTGATGAAGGTATGTATTTTGCTGGAAATCTATTTGTGAATGGTTTTTTAAACATCTGCATCAACAACTCAGGAATCATGGCGAATCTCATATTGTTCCTCCTCCTATGATGTGATGTGTTTTCATAAGCCTCCTGGTTTTTTCTACGCTTAGCCTATGTAGTTGCTCTCTACTCATTATTTTTCTATGTTTTTTATTTATTATGAGTACTCTGTTGGTGCAGGATATACATGGGTCAGTTGATGCAGCAACAATAGGTATGTCAGCGATTTGTTCACCCTTAAGCATAGGTATCCATGGTAATATGTTGTTGTATGTGGGGGCACGAGCTTTCCATGTATAAGGTTTTTCGTTTTCACCATCAAGTTTCACGTAATGTATCACTTCGCCACGTGGAGCTTCATGTCTTCCGATACCCTCTCCAGCATTTTTTTTGATAGCTGATAGAAGCTTCGGAATCTTTGGTTCTGACACTATATCTCCACTTGGCATCTTGTCAATACATTGTTCTATTAAATCGATGGACTGTTTTACTTCAAGTAATCTCACAACAATTCTATCATAAACATCTCCGTTTATCTCACCAGTTAGAATATCTGGAGTGATATGTTTTATGTCGAGATCTCCATAGGCGGCATATGCCTGGTCGACACGTACATCTTTTTTCACACCAGATGCACGTGCAGTTGGCCCAACTGCACATAGCTTCAACGCGTCCTCAAAGGTTAGTATGCCACAGTTTTTACTTCTCAGTTTGATAGTTTTGTCATCTAAAAAAACATGTCTAAGTTTCTCAAAGTTCTTCTTATAATATTCTAATGTCTCACGTATTTTTGGGATATTATCCTTGGTTATGTCTCTGCGTACTCCTCCTATGGTGATCATTGCCTTGGTAACTCTGTTTCCTGTGAGGTATTCGGTTAGATCAAGAACTTTTTCTCTCATCCTCCAGGTTAGATATAACACGGAGTCGAATCCTATCTCATGAGCCGCTACACCAGCCCATAGTATATGAGAGGCGATTCTCTCCAACTCACCATGAATGACTCTAAGATATTCTGCTCGCTCAGGAACCTCAATGTTAGCGGCATTCTCCACAGCACGAGCAAATGCTATGGGATGAGAAAATGAGCATATACCACATATCCTCTCCGCTAGATAGAGGATCTGAATTGGGTTTCTCTGCATCCCTGCCCATTCAATTCCACGATGTACCTGCCCAAGGCTTACATCAACATCAACAATTTTTTCTCCATCTATCTCGAATTCAAACATTACTGGTTCTTTGAAGGCAGGATGAATGGGTCCAATAGGCAGGGTATATGTTGTTTTGCTTGTTGTTTTTCTTCTCATTTTCTCACCTCATTTAGATTCCTCACCATCTTCTGAGGACCAGTTTCATCCTTCCTCCAAGGATAGATACCTTCTGGGAAGTCATCTGGGAGAAACAGACGTCTGCTATCTGGTATCCCACTGATTTTCACACCTAGCATCTCCTGTTTTTCCCGCTCAGTTGTGAGAGCACCAGGTATAATGTCACATATTGTTTCTATTGTTGGATTAGACTTTGGTATCTCAACAGAGAGATTTAGTGATATCTCCCCTAGTCTTTCACCATAATAGAGGGAGAAATGATATATCAACTCAATGTTTTTACCTAAATCATTGCCTGATACAACAGCTAAATGAGGAAACTGAAGACTGCAGAGATGCTTTACCGCTTTTTTAAAAATACTTTTATCGATTTTTATCCATATATTCACATACTCATTTTTATTAACACCAGCGACACGTCTTTCAATTCTGCTCTCTTTTACCTTAGCTTTGAATTCTTCCTTGAAATATGCAACAATCTCCTCTGGCTTCAATCTACTATTTTCTTCCATATCCTATTTTTCCTCCATTGTCTCTAGTTTAACCCATGCCTTAGCTACAGCATCAATAATGGCCTCAGGTCGTGGTGGACAGCCGACAACATGAATATCCACAGGTATGATGTTGTCGATAGGACCAACAAGATTATATGATTCATAAAAAACCCCTCCTGTGTTACCACAGTTTCCAACGCATATAACTGCCTTTGGATCGGGGATCTGCTCATAAACACGTTTTACCTTATCCTCCATTTGCCTTGTCACAGGACCTGTTATCAGTAGAACATCTGCATGACGTGGCGATCCCACTAGTTTGATGCCGAAACGTTCTACATCATATCTAGGTGTAAGAGCTGCAATAATTTCAATGTCACATCCATTACATGATCCGGAATTGATGTGATATACCCATAATGCCTTTTTAAAAGATCTTGAGAGACCCTTTGCCATAAAACTTTTTCCCCCACAAACAACATTTTTTTTGATTACCTGCTTTGTGGTAATCCTATAAGAGTATTTAAAAATTTATAAGGTCAATATGCTTTGTGTAATTATTTTTAAGGAATAGCTCTATGCATCTACTCTTTGGTGATGGGATGCAAAGAGCTATTCCGAATTATGAAGAGTGGAATAGGTATAAAGATGTTAATGTTCCATGGAAG
>QMSS01000085.1 GCA_003649715.1 Thermoplasmata archaeon | reverse complement strand
TTTTTTTTGATGATGTAAAAGATTTTTCTTTATATTCTCTTCAAGAGCATATGCCCTATTGAGTAGATCTGGGTTGTAATGGAATTTGAAGTCATAATTGACGTCTACTAGTAGTAGTGGTTCAGCAGCGGCTAAACCAAAATCTATTTTTTTATCTGGGTTTTGCAATGCCTCTGCGATCTGGCTTTCTTTCAGTATACCCTGTCCTACTTGTTTGATTGATGAAATGATTCTTCTGATTTGATGCCAGAGGAAGTTTTGTGCGTAGAAGTCTATCATGAGAAAATTTTTTTCTGATTTTAGAATGATTTTGTTGATTTGTCTAACTGGATTTCTATGTGCTTCTATGCGTGCGAAGTTGCTGAAATCATGTTTGCCTATAAAGAGTTTTATTGCAGATTTTATAACATCTATGTCTATGTTGTTTTTTGGTAGATAGTATCTATATTGTCTGAGTTTTGCATGCCTGGGGTTGAAATATGGGTCAACGGTTTTGATGCCGTATATGTAGATAAATTTTAGTTCATCAGATATTTTTTGTAAGATGTTTTCATTTTTTATGTCATTGTTTATGCTATTAGATGACAACATGGTATTAAATGCGATGACGTTACCTATTGCTGATACTCCTTTGTCAGTTCTGCTTGCGGATCTGAAAATGGATTTTTTGATATTAGGTATTAGATCGAGATTTAGTAGGGTTTCTATTATAGTTCCTTCAACTGTTTTAAGACCTGGTTGTCTTGCATATCCATGGAATTTTCTACCATCGTATGCAAATTTTATTGCCAAACGCTGCATAGGTTTTTTTCTCTTTTTTCAATTCTGCTAAATTATTTTTTGAGAAATATATTAAATTGGTACTGTTTTTTTATTCAAGTACGTGTATGTTTTTTTTCTTGCATATTTCGCAGAGTATTTTTGGCCATACTGTTATGCTTACTTCTCCAAGATGAGTTTTTCTTAGTAGTAGCATGTATGTTCTTGACTGTCCTATGCCCCCCTCCGATGCTGAGGGGTATTTCATTGTTTATGATTGCTTGGTGGTATCTGTAGTTAAGGAAGTGAAGTAGGCCGGACATCTCCAGCTGTTTTTTTAGTGTTTCTGGGTCGACGCGTATTCCCATGGATGTTAGTTCGTGTCGTCTCTGTGTCACAGGGTTCCAAACTAGTATGTCTCCGTTGAGACCATGCATGGGTCTTCCATCTTCTGATACTGTTTCGGTTATCCAATCATCATAGTCTGGTGCTCTGAGTTCATGTGGGTAGCCATCTTTTAGTGGGTAGCCTATGCCGAGTATAAAGATAGCTGGGTGTTCTTTTAGTATTTCGGTTTCACGAGTCTTTCTTGGTAGATTGGGGTATTTGTCTGTTTTGAGCTGTGGGAATAGGTCCTGTATATAGGTTTCTGCTCCTTTGATGACTTTCCATATCTTGTTTACAATCTTTTTGAGATACTGGAGGTTACGTTGTTCTTCGATGATGACTTTTCCCAGTCCCATTGATCTACATATGCACTGTGATCATGATCGAGGGAGTAATCTTTACGTACGGCACGCATGTCTGTGAGTATACCTTCTCCTACTTTACAGTCGAATTGTTTTAAGGCAAATCTTTTCCATTTGGTTGCAGCTTGCACTATTTGAGCACGTATGGTTTTTTTAGACCTAGTCCACAAGGAAATTCTATTGGAGTGCGTGATCCATCTCTGTCTAGATAATCGTTTATACCACTTTCTGCATCTACAATCAGAGGTACAGTAACTTTCATAAGGTTGAGTTCTTTACATAGGTGCTCTTCTATGTAGTCTTTTAATGCAAATATGGCTTTTTGTGTATCTCTCCGGTTCAGAATGGAGTGGTAGTTTTTAGGAAGTATTTTCTCCAATTCCTCATAGCTTCCGACACCGGGTCCTGCGAGATCTGCTTTCTTATTCATGGTTGACATACCCTATTTTCACCTAAAATCTGGTATATGGATAGGATATAAATCCTTTTCTAATGATAAACTATAGGAATTGTAGTATTTGTTGGGATAAATAAAAGTCGTGGGGATCCGAATTGGGCACAATAATAGTGGTTGTGAAATATTTTTGATGAGTTGAATCAGCTGAATATATTTCTTTTGAACCGAAAATTTAGGAGGGAGGTAAATTCTTTAAAAACATGTATTGATGTACTAATTGGGCAGATGTGTTATGACAAGAAGGAGATACATCGAGGAAAAACTAAGAGCGGTAGATGCTAAGATAGGTGATACGATAAGGATAATAAAAGATGGGAAGGGCATGGAGGGAGTGCTTATGCCGCATCATGAGTTCAGCGGTGATGACATAGTTACTATCAAACTGGAAAATGGTTACAACATTGGTGTTGCAGTGGATAGAAACACAGATATTGTTCTTATAAAAAAACAAAAAATGGGTATAAGAAAAACAAAGAAGATCCCATTTGATCCAAATAAGCCCACTATATCAATAATAGGGACAGGTGGTACGATAGCTTGTTATGTTGATTATAGGACAGGTGCGGTTCATCCAGCTACATCTGCAGAGGAGCTGGCATTTTCTGTTCCAGAAATATTTGAAATATGTAATGTGAGGGCTCATGTCGCATTTCAGATGTTCAGCGAAGACATTGATGTTAGTCATTGGAAAAAACTGGCTAGATATGTGGCTAAGGAGCTGAATAACGGCGTCCATGGTGTGATTATACCTCATGGAACAGACACTATGGGATACACATCTGCTGCTCTTTCATTTATGCTTAGAAACTTGTCTGGACCAGTGGTTTTAGTTGGTGCTCAGAGATCAAGTGATCGGCCATCATCTGATGCTGCACAAAATCTTACAGCAGCTGCAACAGTAGCCTCTAAATCAGATATCGGGGAGGTTGTTGTAGTTATGCATGGAGACATCTCAGATACCTTTTCTACTATACATAGAGGGACAAAAGTGAGGAAGTTTCATACATCCAGACGTGATGCATTCAAAACAGTTAATGACATACCACTAGGAAAAATAGAAGATGGAAAAATAATGTTCAACGTAGAATACAGAAAAAAAACAGATGGGAAAGTATTGGTTGATGACAAGATGGAGGAGGATGTCGGGATAGTATACTCATATCCTGGACTTAGGCCAGAGGATATACCGGAAAAAAAAGGTGTTGTTCTCGTGGGAACTGGACTAGGACATGTGCCAAACAGGGTTATACCAAAGATCAAACAGTTGATAGACAATGGAAGCATTATTGTTATGACATCTCAGTGCATATTTGGAAGAATAAACATGCATGTATATTCTAATGGAAGAGATTTGATAAAAGCAGGAGTTATATCTGGAGAGGACATGTTGCATGAGACGGCATTTGTAAAACTGATGTGGGCGCTTGCACATGGTAAAAACAGGGAGGAGATTGAGAGATTGATGAAAACAAATATTGCTGGGGAAATAACTGAGAGAACTAGAGCTGATACATTCATATAGGATAAGATAAAGAGAAGAGGAGAGAGTTGAACTGTTATTTTAGCTCAAAAAAAATTTCTTCTATTTTTTTGTTTTTTTAAAACAACTTTGTTTTCTCTGGAAACAAAAATATATGGTCATCCAGTTTGACTATCTTAACCTTGTCTGAATCAAAAAACATTGGTTGAGGTTTTCTGACATAGACTACCTTGTATGTATCAGGATCCATAATCTGGATTTCATCTTTAGACTGACTAACAACAATAGCATTTTTAATAAGCTTCTCGTGACCCATAACAGTGGCTTTCTGAAGAGTTTTGCTATCAAAAATTGTTTCCTTCCAGCTGGAAAGCTCTACCACACGAATCTTGTTTCTAGAGATGGATAGTATAAGGAAAAATGAGTTGTTAAGTGATATAAAACAGTTTTTCTGATAACTCGGAAGCCTAATTAGATATGTCATCCTGTAGATTTGCCTGCCGTTTTTCATGCCAATGTTTTTTGATGACTGTTTGATCTCTCCACCAAAATGTTCATAGATTTTTTTGGCAATAGTCTGAGCTGGTTTACTTTCACTTAGATAAAAATCAACTCCGCCATGCCTCATGTCTGTGTCTGTTATAAAAAGCCCTCTATTACCTTTTATTCTCAGATTTTCAACAAAACCTTCAATCATCGATCTAATCATTTTGAGCTCATCTTCTGATAGCTTTCGTTTATCTGCTCTTATCTGAAGAACTGCCTCATAGTATCCTCCAAAACGACGGGAGCATACATCACAAACCATTTTTTTCAGACGTATGTTTAACATATGCTTCTCGGAAACTGGTATGCCATCTAAGAAACCTGATACAATCACTTTACATGTAGTAGTCTCATCTGTCTCGTTACATTCTATGGACATCCCAGTTTTTTTAAGTTCTTTATTGACATAAAAGGAATTCTTAATAATATGCTGTATAATTTCTTTGAAATCCCCTGACAGCCAGCTGTTTTTGTATCTATATGACCCACAGTGAGGACATCTAACAAGGTCTATAATTTTGGGACCATTTGAGAAGCTATGACTTTTTATATAACATCCAATACATAAACCATTTCTGAATATATGACCTTCTTGCCCGCATTCAACACAAAACATCCTACTGTAACCTCTTTATGATCTACAAAAAAGATTTATATTTTTTGGGATGAAATAAATTTTTATCTTTTTCCTGAACATTCTCTCTTTTTGTCTTGGACATATCAAATGATGTTTTTTTATAACAAAAACTGATGTTACATGCTTTTTTGAGCATTATTGCTGAGGTAAATTCTTTTACGTTATAACTCTGAACATTTATTTTAATGTTTTAGAATGTGAATGTTAACCAAAAAATTTTTTATTAGAAATGAGGGGATAAAGATTGGCAGGTTTTTTGAATTATTTTTTGGATAAGAACTGTAAAGATATCTGATAACACTTGTACAACAAGTCCTTTATAAGCAGAGTTATAAAGATATAAGTTGGAGAGAGAAAGAATGTTGATGATAGTTGGCCAAATATCCTCCGCTGAGGAGGCAAAGGAGATAGAATTCATAACCAAGCTATTGTTAGTTGGAAATCGAGCTAGAACATTAGCTCATAAGACTAGGAAGTAGGGAGAGGATACAGAGATGGATAAAAAAGAAGATAAGACGAAGAGTAATAAGAAGATGATACCACAGGATATACCTATAATATGGGTAAACGAGCCATAAAAAAAGGGGGACACACAAAAAAAACTGATTATTTCTACGTGTCTCTACTGAGTGAGGTCAGGGATTCGTATCAGCTGTTTCTCCAGGTTAAAGAGTAGGGTTTTATAAGACATTGGAGGAACACCAAAGGGAGAGGGAAGTTTTTCTAATAATTTTTTAGATGTTTTTGGATGCATTTGTCGGATCTATTCCCTCCTCCATGAGTTCTATGCAGGGTGTCAGTCTTCGCTCCATGATCCTAATAATTTTTTTTATCGTCCATATTTTCCAACGGCTAATATTAGCTGTTGGGAGGTTTTGATCTGCAAGTGTGTATATCCATTTGAAATCATGTTTCATGCATGCTGCAAATAGCTGCCAATGTTCTGAGAGCATATGCTTAGTTCTGAAAAATCCTTTTCCACTTAGATGGCCAATTGGAACAAAATATAGTGGTACAATTAGGGATTTATACTCATGTAGGCTTTCTACTAGCTCTATTGTTCTTCTGATGTCATCAGGTTTCTCTCCAGGTAGGCCAATGATTAATGTGTTACATGGAACCCATTGGTTATCTGCCAGAGTTTTATGGGATTCGATTATCATCTCAGGCCATTCCTCTGGCTTAAATGGCTTGGCTTTACCTCGCATATGTTTAGCTATCAGCCTGACAGAGCCTGTCTCAATGCCTACCTGTCCACTTATAAATGGGTTTTCTTTAGATCCAACCTCTGTTAGCTCTGATATTTTTTCTATCAGTTTTGGTTTGGATACAACCGATGCATGTGCAAAGTGACTTATTCCAATACGGTTTGTGAGTTTTTTTATTTCTCTGAATAGTTTTATTACTTCCTTCTCATTTGGTGTAAAACCCTGTGTTTTATATCGTAGAACATCTTCTGCATGTAGTAGCACACCATTTCCATGCTTGATGTTAAGTCTTGCTTCCTCCAGTATTTTCTCTAAAGGCTGGCATCTGAAGTTTA
>QMSS01000084.1 GCA_003649715.1 Thermoplasmata archaeon | reverse complement strand
CAGAAAAAGAGACAAGGGAGATAGAAAAAAAAATAGAAAAACACCTACAAAAACCAGGACGAAAAATACTACTAACCATGGGAAGCAGCGGAGACAAAAAACTCTTCCTCAAAATACTACAAACACTAAACCAAACAAAACACAACACAATAGCAATACACACCAACATACTCAAAAAAAAAGAAACACCAAAACTAAAACCACACATACTACTACTACAACACGTACCATCAATCAAAAAAATACACCAAAAAGTAGACCTAGCCATAATACACGGCGGACAAGGAACCGTATACAACGCAGCCTACGCAGGAAAACCCATAATAGGATACCCCATGCAATTCGAACAACACCTCAACCTAGAAAAAATGATAGGACACCAAACAGGAATAATACTATCCAAAAAAAACTACAACCCAAAAAAACTACAACAAGCCATACAAAAAATATTCAACAACTACCAAAAATACTACCAAAACGCACAAAAACTAGCAAAAAAACTACCAAAACCACAAGGAGACAAAAAAGCAGCAGAAAGAATAATAGAAATACTACAAGAAAAAACAAAAAATGTGACTAATAATTGTGTTGATCCAAAAAAATATTGGACGATCAGGAGTTAGAATCAAAAACATGAATGATAATAAAAAAATAGAGATAGGAATACTCGAGATACAACGACACATACCTATCCTATACACATTCAGCAAAATATGTAAAACAAAAAACACAAACATCACAATTTTCACTACAAAAAAACTGTTTCAAAGACTAGAAGCATATCTAGAAAATAAAAAACAACATTATTTTGATCTTGTACTTAAAAACAAATGGGAAAGCAACTATTCGTATCTCAGACGTGTACAACAAATATGCAACCAAAAAATCGATCTGCTATTCGTCAACACAATACATGAAACCACCTTAGACCTCATCAACTACCTGGGATTCAACCCCAAATCCAAAAAAATATTGACCATACATCATGCAAACGCATGGTTCAAACCTCATCTGGTGCTGAACATAAAAAACATGATAAGAACCATCGACACAAACCTTAGCAGCGCCCTGATAAGCAAATTCATTCTCCCAAAATTCGATGCCATAAACGTCATATACCCACCACTTAAAGACTACATCAAAAAAACTGGTTACAACCGGGAGATATTCACACTACCCACCAGTATATACGAAAACAACAGCAGCGGCAGCCTACATAAAAAAACAACATATTATGGCGACAAAAAACTATGCATAGTAATACCAGGTCTCATACAGAGACACAGGAAAAATCTCGACGGCATACCTATGGTTTTTGAAAAACTATTCAGAAGATACGACAAAAAACTTGAGCTACATATACTAGGAATGCCAATCGGCAGATATGGAAAAAAAATACAGGAAGAGTTCAAAAAGATAAGAGAAAAAGGACACAGCATAACTCTGTACAAACATTTTATCCCAGACAAGATTTTTGATGAAACGCTCATGAAAAGCGACATCATACTGGCACCGATACGAATCAAAACACGTGCAGACAACGAGATAACTGAAACATATGGCATAACTGTAGGAAGCGGCATAGTATACAATGCAGTTAGATATGCCAGACCAATAATTGTTCCAGCGGAGTTCAACATGATATCTGAACTAAAAACATCCACACTAACATACAATAGCCTAGAAGAACTCACACATATATTAGAAGATCTGATCACCAACCCACAAAAGCTAAAGCTGCTAAAAGAAGAGGCGTTAAAAAACTCAAAAAAATTTTCCTTACAAAAGATGCAACAATACTTCGAAAAAAATATTCTAACCTGGTTCAAAACAACAACATAAAAAAAACCTATTTTTTACACAATAAGGGAATTTTACTTACCCTTTGTTGTACTGATATTTCTCTCCATTCAAATTAATCTTTTTTCTAAGATCCAGTATCTTCTCTTTCTCGGCATCCAGTAAGACTTTTTTACTAGAAACATACTGGCTCCAATCTATCCTTGTCACCCTGGGTTTTTCCACAAAAACATCCTCATGCAGCCTGCCATCAATATTTTCTGGCAATGGAAGACCTAATGCCGCAAAAACCAATGGCAGAACATCCTCAACACCTATGTTTCTGATCTCATATCCTGATCTGATGCCTTTACCCTGTCCAAAAAACACTCCAAAGGGTGCATGATCACCTGAGCGCCCAGCAGGATCATTGTAAAAAACAGGTGGAAGACTTCTGTTGATAAACTCAGAATACCCATTTAATGAATCTGATGACCGAAGCCATTCCATTGCGGTAACACCCCTCTTTAAACGTAGTATGAGATCTGGTGGATGCCATGCATCCTTACCATATACCTGATCACATCGAAGCACATCATCTACAACCTCCTCGTCGCTGATAGGATCTCTCACATCTTTAAACAGTCTAATTATCTCCAAACAGGTTTTCTCATATACATCAGGATCTACAATTCCCATGTGGTACTTGTCTCTACTACATATCCTGATACCTCTTCCATCTGCTGTAGAAAAAGCCATGGTTTTTGAAAAATCAATAAGTCGGGACTTAGAGGAACCAGAAAAAAATATTTTTCTTGCAAAATCTGATCTACTCAGTATCTCGTTTAGCAGAACTCCAAGTCTACCATGTATATGCATATTAAAAAGTATTGAAAAGAGCAATGAGAGGGGGTTACGATACGGAGGATGAACTGGTTTTAGAAAACCAGCGTTGTATAAAACATTATCTGGGTACAAAATCTTTTTGATCTCCTCGAAACCATGATCAGAGACGATGAAAAAAACAGCATCTGGAAAACTACTTAACATCTCATCTACGATCTCATCTACTTTCTCATAACATGAAAGCAACAGATCTTTTCTGTTGAAAAAGAAATGCTGAGCTGTATCAAGCTCACGTAAAACAACCATAGTAAAATCCCAGTTAAACTGTTTCATGAGATTCAATGTAACCCGAGCATGAGAGCTCATACTCCTGATTATTCTACTCAACAACCTATTTGGATCATGCCTTATCATATATGAACGCGAGAAATCATCTACCCATAACTGTTCCAATTCATACTCACCTAGATCCTCTGATCTCAAACGATCCCTAATATTTCGGGGATAGGTGAAATCAGAGTTAGAAGATGGAGTTAACAAACCAGTTATCATAACACCATTTATCCTCTCAGGTGGATACGTACCAGGGACATTCACAACAATACTTCTAAGACCAATATCTGTCAAAAAATTCCAAATAGCAGGAACACGTCTATATCTAGAACTAATAAGATGCTGCTCCAGGGTATCAGTTCTTTCAAAACCATAAACACCATGTCTACCAGGATCGCAGCCAGTTACAATAGATGTCCATGCAGGTGCGCTAAAGGGAGGATTTGTCGAAGCAAGCCAACCCCATACTCCTCTCCTGCGAAAACTCTGAAAACATGGGAGATATCCCTCATCCATCCATCTCTCAACAAGCTCAGGCGTCATGCCATCAATGCCAACAATCACAACACGTGACATATAAACCCAAATTCCTTCAAACCATTCTCATTTTACATGAAGAGACCAAACCAAAGATGGGGGAAACAAGATCCAAGTAGCTCTGGTTCTCAAATACAACTTCCCATGTAATCAACTATGTCCCATATAGGATTTTTCTAAAAAAACCTTACACTAAAAAAAATTGGATGACAAAAAAAACATAAGGAAAAAAAGAGATAGTAAAAATGGAAAAAACATGACACAACCTATCACAGAAAACTTAGATTATAAATATCTAGACAAAATCAAACACATAAAATTCCAGCCGATTTTCATACTAGGCCTACATAGATCAGGTACAAGCATACTCTACAAAATACTGTCAGCAACACAGTCATTCAACATTGTAACAGCATATCATCTAATCAGATACGATCAGCTGCTACACAACTACATAAATGATTTAGAGGAAAAAGCGAAAAATGATCTGAAAAAATTTTTCAAAAAACAATCTCAGACCACACGTGAAATAGACCAACTACACATAACACCAGATATGCCCGAAGAATATGGCTTTCTACTAGCAAAAAAAGACAAAAGATCAGAGCTGAACAACAAAAACCTACCAGTTTTCATAGAACTATGTAAAAAAATACAGTACATATCAGACAAAAACAAACCAATTCTACTTAAAAATCCATACGACTTCACCAACTTTTTGTTTATCAAAAAAAAATTTCCAAACTCCAAGTTCATATTCATACATAGACATCCATTGAACACACTTAACTCTCAGCTAAACGCAATGAGAAAACTTCTCAAGAAAAAAAACCATTACATGACCCTACTTTCACCAGGATATAAAAAGGTTTATGACAACAAAATACTACTCTACTACCACAGAATTCTATACTCACACTATCTACCTTTAAGACTATTCACAGCAGTTAGAAAAATGATAAAAAACATAAACTATTTCCTGAAAGACATTGAACATCTCAAAGAAGAGGATTATATCAATATTAGATATGAAGACCTCTGCAGAGAGACAAACAAAATAATAAATGGAATAACAAGTTTCTTAGACACAAATCCACAACAAAGTAGGGATTACAGTGGATTTATCAGCCCAAGAAAAACCATTTTTTTAAGAGAAACAAAAATGATAAAGAACTATATTCTTAAAAAAACAGGTTCATATCTATCCTACTGCGGATATATATGAGAAAACTATGCACAGATGAGATGTTGATAAAAAAAATGTTGATTTATGATAATAAAAAAATCAGTAAGAAAGATGCTGTTCAATGATTTTTTTTATTTTCTCAATCTATTTTCTCAACCCTTGATTCTTTCTCTTTTTTTGTCCATATACCCCATTTTTATGAGGTTTTCCCGTAGTAAAATGTTTACCAATATTTTTTCTATGAGATTGAGTTTTTTCTTCCATCTTCCGACACTTGAGGAAAAAATTGGTTGACTAGGAGTATGTCTCATAGGATGTTTCTCTCTGCTGTCATGAGAGGTGTGACCCTGTGTTTTGCCGTGTTGTTTGAACCAGAAATCATGTTCTATCTTATGATGCTCGAGAAGAACAGGAGTCCATTCCTCTCCTATAAACTTCATCATCTTTCTTGTTTCCATCTCAGGGTTAGATATGAGATCTTCATATCGTATCTCCATGTATCTTTTTTTATCAAATTTTTTTCTATATATAAGTGTTAGGTTGATGGTTTTATTCCATGTTTTTATTGCATTAAAAAAGGTTTTTCTGCCCCATCTTTCTTTGTATGAGCAGACCACATCTCTTCCATCTCGGATTACATTGATAAACTGACAGTCTGGAAACAGTTCATCTATTAGGTCTACATAAAATATGTGATCTGGTGTTTTCTCAGCCCATCTTTTCTTTTTCTTTGTACTCACGTAGTTTTCAGTGAAGAGAAGGAAAAACTCCTTTAGTTTTTGGTTTATAGCTTTTTTGTCAACACCATATGGTTGAAGCATGTTCCAACGGTGGAGTATGTTTTTTCTAAATTTTTCTATGTCTCTGAACATATGGGTTTCCGGTCCGCAGCATATGTTGGGATGAGAATCAAGTATCACACGTACTAGTGTTGTTCCTGATCGGGGACATCCTATGATAAAAATAGGTGGTTTTTCCATGGAGATCTGGTCTCATCTGTTTTTTTGGGATGAAAACCGTGATTTGTTAAATAAAATTTTTGTAAAAAAAATTGCATCATCCCTCTTGATTCTTTGTTTTTTGTCTTCTCTTTTTATTAAAAAAATTTTGGTTAGTGTTAAAGTAAACTCACATCGGTAACATTTTTCGGGGGGTCATACCTCCCATCACATGTGATGTGATATGAAGAGATAAAATTCAAATTAAATCTCTTTCAATAAAGATGATACTTGACATTACAGCGTAGTAAGGCTTTTAACACCCCATATACTCCTCTACCAATGGGATGGGGATGTAAAAAATGCTACTCTACGAAAGACATATCAATATGCTCCTTCAGTAAGTTTTCAACAAGCTCCAGTTTTTTTAGATCCCTCTCGTTAAGGAGTGCTTTTATACCCTCAACGCGTTTGGCTGCAGTATATGTGTCCCACGGCACCAAGAGAAGTGGCACCCTGTTTTGATTGGCTTTCTCAATAATGTTCGATGGTGGAAGAATATTGTTTGTTAGGAGTAAACAGGATGTGTCATGTTCTATTGATGCAAGGATAATATCTGTTCGGTCACCACT